>CAZHIL010000181.1:0-8801 GCA_964532985.1 uncultured Albidovulum sp.
TCCCAACCCACGATAATTCCAGAGGATCGATTCCTGTCAATGAATGGATTCTGTCCTTCAATTCATTGGCGGCCTTATTGGTAAATGTAACTGCCAAAATCTCATATGGTCGAGCCAATCCTAGATTAATAATGTGAGCCAATCTAGTAACAAGTGTACGGGTTTTGCCTGTTCCCGCACCAGCAACAATCAATAAGGGACCTTCCAAGTAATTGACCGCTTCCTGTTGAGCTGTGTTCAATCCTTCAAGGTATTTCGGCTTGGTCATTTGATACTATTCATTGATATTTCAATCTACATTCCCGTTGCTAATAGAATTAGTTCTTTAGGAAAGAATGGAAGCTATTCTCGGTGTTCCAATAGTTCTGATATCCAAGTTAGGGCAGGAACTCTCTCAAATTTATCCCACAGCCATTGGTTAGAGTAGTCATTCAGACACCGGCTGCAGCTGGTTTCACATTTATCACCTTCTGAACAATCCAATATTTTCCGTGCTGTAAAAACCAATTTTGTAACCGAAAAGTCCCGCTCTTCCCCAATTCGCCTACTATATCCAGCACCTCCTGGTACAGCGTCGGAGAGAATTATCATTGGTTTGGTTTCCAGAAGCTCGACGGTTGACCTTAAATCTCTGGGATCCGTACCCAATAGATCAACAGCAGCCAATCTTATTGCTTCACCCAATGTTCGTAGAAATCTTTCTTGTGAATGATCCTTTTCCCTTTGATTGTTTCCCTTAAATTCAGGCAGTATCGTCCCTATTAGAAAAGCTCTCAAATCAGTTTGATAAATATGAGCAAGATCCACCCTCTTTTTCAGTACCTTATTTGGACACAGTAATCCAGTTCGAGGATTATCATGCTTACATTCCACTTCAGAGGTCCCCATGGAATTGCTAGGGGATGGCTGGGCATACTCACAATAGGTGCACCATAGATACCCAGTACCGAAAAGCCCCCGATTTAAAACCATTAGTTTGCCTCCAATTTCTCCGTCTTGAGGAATGGCAGGTGCAAAAAAACTGGTTATGGCAGAAAAATCGGTGATCTCGAATGAACTTGATGAAGCCCTTGTCAATAGGCGAGCTTCGTCTACGGGTTTAATACGTAAACGACTTGAACCTGGATCGCGTCCGAATCTTTTCTTGTAGGAGGTTAGGAATCCAACAGGCTCCACAAATTTCCTCCGTTGTTCTACAGATGTTTGGTGACATCTGGGACATTCAGGTGAAAAATCGTTGAAATCAAATTGGATTTCAACATGCCTGCAAACTTTGCAAATGCGATGCCAGCCTTCCTCCAACCAAGTTTCACCATCTCCATACAATTTTTTTCTGGTTATCCCTGAACTTTTCCAAATTCTTCCCCCTGCAACTACCTCTGAACCGGGAGCATATTCTGCAATTGCTAGACTGGCATCTCTGTCTAACTGTAATTCCCTACCTTCTTGATAATCTGAAGTACGAGTGGAAACAATTTCTAGCCGAAGAGAGTGAACAGGAAAACTATAGGTTGGAATAACACCCGCGCGGGAAAGTGACTGGACTAGAAACTGTTCTAAATATCGTTCCATGTCTTTTGCAAGAAAATTCATTCGAGATAACAATTTAGTTTTTTCTTTTGCTCTTAGCCCATCGTTATTTCTCAATTCAATTTCGACGTTTTCATAATGATTTTGTAATACCCTCCACCTATTACAAACTGACTTTATCCATTGTGAGACTTCCTCAATGAAATGGTCAGATAGTAAATTATCGGTTAATCCTATTTGAGCCAAATTTTGTTTTAAGCCAGAAATCATTTTCGTTGCTACTGAAATTGAAGATTTACCCTCACTTGAGGCTACCCATTTTTTTAAATCAGAAATTATCTTACTTTCTCTTTCCTCGGTTAGGTTATCTCCCAGAATATCAACCAAACGTGGGGCGCCGGTACGGGTTTGGTCATTTAGGTTATGATCTAACCAACCTGCCAATACACAAGATACTTGATGACGTCTGAAGAAGCTGGGATTATTCAAAGTCAAATAAGGTGCTGATGGTGGTGTCTCAAGATAATTCTTCAGGGCATGAAACTGGGATTGATCATAACGATTTGACCGAGCAATCATTAATGAAATTGGTGCAGCCTGGGCCCGGCGACCTGCCCGACCAGCCCTTTGCTGGTAATTGGAAATTCCAGGTGGAACATTGCGACATAAAACAGCTTCTAAATCACCAAGATCAACTCCCATTTCCATAGTTGTTGTACAACTTAAAACATTGATCTCCCCCTTTCGGAACCCCTCCTCAATTTCAGCTCGAACATCCGTTCCGATAGCTGCTGTATGCTCCCGGGCAATTCCACTCAAAGGTCTTTGAGTATATCTGGTAAAATAATGGTGCTTTTTAGTCCTTTCTTTTATTTCCCCCTCAGAAATAACCTCAGTATATCCTAAACACCTCCAAGCAGAACAGACTCCACCTAGATCCAATTGGGAAACAGTCCCACAGGTAGTACAACGATGTAGAGATCCATTAAATGAAGAAAATTCCAATGAACCAAGATGCAGGACATAACCTTTACCTCCCGTAACCAAAATTCGATTCGCTGGAAGTGTGAATAAATTCCATAAAGAAGAAATTAAGGTAAGCGCTTCCTTTTCTTGAAATCCTAGCTGCTCTTTCATTAACCAAAATACCCGGTTCACCCTGCCATGATCGGGTAAGAGTGATTTAACCCTTTTGTTTTGGCTGTTTTTTGATCTTTCCCAAGAAATATCTCCACTGGACAGCCTCTCACCCCAAATCGAATCATCTGTTAAATCAATTACATTATCAAGGGAGTTAATTGCTCTTGAGAAACGGATTATATCCAATACAAACCTTATCAAACTCTCCGTTTTACCTTTGTGTTTCGAGGGTAAGAGCTCATCCAAACGTGGAATGATTTTGTCTACATTTCTATAACCTACTTTTACCAATCCCAGTGTTTCTAATGAATTTCGAATAGGACCACTGCAAAATTCTTTAGCCACCAGTGCCAGCAGACGATCTTTTGCAGCTCTGTGGTTCATGGGTTCTGATGCACTCCGATCATAAAGACGGAATCCGTCTTTACGTAACTCCTTCCAAACTTCATCCCTTAGATTTTGTAAATTTAATTGCTCCTCATCAAAATTAAGTGTTCGGATAATAGCTGCCCGAATTGCCATATCTCTAGCAGTTCTTTCAAAATTTGGAGCGAAGAATGCAGCATCCTGGCGACTGTCCGAAAAGACCAATAGATTCCGCCCTTTCATAGGAAAATCATTTGAAAAGTTTGAAGGTTCTGGCAATGCTTCAATAAGAGTTTGAGTTACAACTGAAGCAAAAGCTTCGTCTCCCGAATGAATTGAAGTTACAGGTTCAGGATAACGACCTCCCCTATATCCACAGGAAAGGCAGCATTTTACATAGGATTTCCGTTCCTCAATGGCCTCCACCAATCTGGCTGGTTCCAAAGACAAAATTCCTTCCCCAGGACCCTCTTCCAACTGTCCAGTTTTGGGATTAAAATCTATGGTCTCTCTATTGTTCCCTTCTTCCAAGCCTTCTTCATCAACTTCACCAGCAGTTTTTCCTGCTGCTGTTAAACGAAGAACATTTCGTTTGGCATTCTGTGCGTCCTCAGGTCTGGGATGGAGATTTCGTCCATCATCCCAAGCTTCAACATAAGGTTCTCCACAATTTCGGCATACAAGAAGTAAATAGGCGGGTTCTTCATTAAAATGTGTTCCAATTCTTGAAAAACAGGCTTCTCTCCAATTCTCGGGATCCTCAGTTGAAAGATGCAAAGCAATTCCCTCGATACCCGATGCAGCAAGATGATATCTTGCTGGGAGAAGGGGATAGGATCCCGAAATAGAGGATTTTGCTAATACACAAACAGATATAAGAGAGGTGAGAGCATTTCGAGCTTCATTTGCATGAGATGATCCAAAAACAAATTCAGCAAGTTTTTCAAGCTTCAATATCCGATTGTTTAACTTTTCTGAAACTTTACGGACTTCGTTTCTGTTAGCAAGGACCTCAATCAAACCTTCACCAAAGGGTAAACTTTCATTAACTACAAAATCTAGGAGGTTTTCTTTCTCAACAGCACTATTCCACTCATACGAAGGGGTTGAATTGGTCCTGAAATCAAGTACTTTAGTTTGGAACAATCCAGATAAGACCTTGCCCAGTTTTATCCAGTCTTCCAATGGAATATTTGGTTTCGTTTCACTCGTAAGCAAAGCATGATGTGGCTTGCGTTCAGAAACTATTACAGCACTATCATCAGAAAAGGGTTCCCCAAAAAGGTCCTGAGCGAAGGTAACGAGTTCCTTGTGGCGTTTGTGGTCAAGGCTGGCCGAAGTTCCCACACACCTTATTCGACCTTTGTTTATATCTAGTCGTGCCTTCAGTTTTCGTAATAAAAAAGCCACTTCAATGGCTTGAGCACCTGTATATGTATGAATTTCATCCAACACAAGCCACCTAATATCAGAACCCTTAAGCAATGGCCTATTTCGGGGTAATAGCAGAATATGTTCCAACATGGCGTAATTGGTGATAAGAATGTGCGGAGGCTTCCCTAGCATTTCATCCCTAGTCAAAAGCCAGTTTTGGGGAACCCTATTGGTTTCTGGGAAATCATTTTGGAAGGTTGGGGTATTAAGAATTCTGGCTTCTTCTTGATTTCGGGTGGATTTGGACCGAACTTGCCCGGTAAATCTTCCAAGCGAGATCCCCGGATCCTGTAGATCTTGAAAAAGTAATTTGGCTATTCGATGCATCTGATCATTGGCCAAAGCATTCAGGGGGTAAACCAAAATAACTCTTACACCAGGCTGATCCAGATTGCCTTTCTCTAACAATTCATCCACTAAAGGGAGTAAAAAAGATTCAGTCTTTCCTGAACCTGTTCCGGTTGTGACAAGATAATTCCCATTGTGTCCTATGGCCTTAGTTTGGTGAAGGTGGAGTGGGCGCTCATAAATTAATTTTCCATTCTCAGTTGATTCGAGTTTGGACCAGGTTTCTTGTAATCTTCCCTCCCTGACAAGTTGTTTGATTGACCCTCCTTTTTCAAAATCAGGGAGACTTTCCACAAAAGGACCTTTAACAAGTTCGGCGCTTAAACATTTGTCAAAGATTTCTTTCGCTAATCGTGGGGTTCTTGCCGAAGATACAGGAGCTGATGTGGTAATGAATCGGGTTAGGACTTTGCTCAATTCATTTTTAAAGTCAAAAGGATTCAGTTCAGTGTTCATGAACGATCCTCTGCTAATTGCCAAACAAGTAGAAAAAATGAAAACAACTCTGGAGCTAGACGGAGCAATAAAGCAAGTGTATCCAATACCTTTTCTTCTGGCCAAACCAGGTCATTTTTAGTTTTGGAAATAAAGTCCTCCACATTTCCAGAACGACTTACCCGAGCAAATTCTGACAGCGTTGCCGCAGCCCAAAGCCCAATATTATCTTGTTCGGTTTCATGTGATTCCCAATTTGGTATCGGAGGCTGATAACTTGGTTCAGTTTTATCCCTAACCCGCTTAATTAGCATTTGCAAATTAACCTGTCGGTCGCGTATTTTTTCATCAGCGAAATAACCTACTGATGAAATTCGTTCATTGAATTTCAAATGTGCAGCTCTCCAATGGTCTGGTCCGAGAATAGGGGTATCGTGCCAAAATGACCCAGCAGACTGGTCATCATCAATATGAGGCAAGTTTTTGAAAAATTTTCTGGGATCAAAATTCTGTAAAGGCATATCTTTACTTTGGGCCTCCATGATATTCCCAAAAGCTAAATAGGCAGTAGGATGAAGTTGGAATTGTTCTCGTAAAGGTGCGCTGGAAAGGGCATATATTTTAGCCATCTGATCCAAGCTGCTAATTTGTGATCCTGAAACACCGGCATAATCAATTTTTGATGCTTTATACAAATCAGGTACAAAGTGAATTGGATGCATTACTGGGACCCAATCATAGGCTTCATTGTCAAACATATGAGCCATTGATATTAACCTACCTCTTCCACCAGGAATGGAAGATAGTGCCAATCCATACTTTTCCCAACGTGGCAATAGAGATTTTTTTATTTCCCTCCAACTTTCATTTGCATACCTCCGCGTTATCCAGTGATTTAGTTTTTCAAAAATCCTCCCATGATTGGATAAACTAACTGGTGTACTCTCACCAAGTACAAAAGCGTATTGTTCACCTTTGCTGTTATGGAGCGGGCACCAATTATTATAATTACCATTTGTTGAAACCAATTCGGGTCTTAGAAATATACATGCCAATGCATACCCACCATAATATCCCTGGCCAACAATTTCCAGCCTTACCTTTCGTGCATCATTATCCTGTAGTTCAGCCCTTAGCCAATCGGGCCTCCTAGTTTTAACAGGTCTCCGCCCAAATCCAACCTCAATGGTTTCATTTTTTTCATCATTTTCATATTGAATCTCAACGGCAACAGCATCTATCGGATTTTGCAAAGAAATTTGTATGTTTACACCACCATATGAGGGTAAAAATTCTACTGAATCAGACGCAAGAGCCTGAGTTATTTCAAACAACAGAATTTCATTTCCCTTACTTGATAAAAGCCTAACCTTATTATTCTCTGCTATTTCCATTAGACTCAACATTGAAAGGTTTCTGGACAATCCACTTGGAAATGAATTGGTTTCCAACCTGCCTTTGACAATTAAGCTAGCGTGTTTATCAGGACATCTAATGGTCAAGATATCAAAGCAATTTTCCTTGCCAACAACTAACCTTTCACCTAATTGCAAGACTGCTACCTTGCCGGTTAGTCCTCTTCTTGTTACGACAACCTCTGGCCATGGGAAGTCAAATGAAACAAATTCATTTTCGATTTTAAATACTGCACGGGCAGAAATATATCCTCCCAGTGGGTCAAGTGAAATACACCCCTCATTGTCCAAACTCAGGTGCTGAGATTGTTCCAACATTATATTTTTGGGCTCAACAGTACTTTCATAAACAGTTCCATTTCTTTTTGAGAAAGCAGGCCAGAACCAAATTTGGGAATTTACACCAGAAACTATCCTTGATCCCTTTGAATCCTGTGGAATCAACAGATCAATCCTAAATTTCATTGGATCTGGATGAAAAGTATCTGTCAATCTGGAGTAGAGATCAATTAGCTTGACCTTTCCAAAACCCTCAATAATTGGAATGGGTACATCAATGCTTTCACTAGAAGATGTTATCCTAAGAAAGCGAGTTTCATCTAATTTTAGTCCAGTTTCTACGTTTAGAATTGCTTCAGATGAATACAATATTCCATTTGGTCCACTGGCAATCTGGCCCTGGTTTAAAGTTAATCTTCGACGAGGTCTTGAATGGATTTTTACTTCTCTGTGATCTTTCAGTCTAACTGTAACTATTGGGTTCAAACTTTGGACTGAAACATAACAATCATCGCCAATATTTTCGGCTGAATTTTCACCTATCTCAAAAGGTGACCGTGATAGAATGACAACTTGAGTGGTATCAATTTCAATTACCCCTTCCCGATTTTTTTGAGGATTTAATAACTTACCTGTTGAGTAATCAAAAAATGCTAATTCTTGGCCTCCGGTAAGAAAGTTCAACTCACCTTCAAAATTTCCTTGTATATATTTTATTTTGGCTGGCCAAGGTTGAGGTAATACCCGTTCATCTCCTCCGGGAAATAGGTAAGGTTGTGGGTCTTGATCCAATAAAATCCTTAATTTCCCCTCAAATTTAGGGGTTTTTAAAGTTAATCCATCTTCATGCCAAATTAATTGGGGTTTGGGAATAGTTTGGTATTGGGGACGGCTAGAACGATTTTGGTTGTTTTGTTTTAACTCCTTGTAAACCTTAAAGAAATGTTCCTCGTATTGGGATTTTGGCTCAAATTCGTTATCATCTT
This sequence comes from uncultured Albidovulum sp., assembly GCA_964532985.1. GTDB lineage: Bacteria > Pseudomonadota > Alphaproteobacteria > Rhodobacterales > Rhodobacteraceae > MPNP01. The sequence goes on from CAZHIL010000181.1 coordinate 7,934, forward strand.
GTCTAACTTTGGCATACAGTGATGCATACCAAGAAGTTTCATCCCAAAGAATTGCTCGGCGAGGAGTTTGTATTGATAGAGGTAAAAATTGGAGGGATTCATTTTCCCAATGATTTAAAATTTCGGATGATTCAGTGCGAGGATATCCGAAAGCTGATTCCATGCTATTGAAAGCTTCAATTAGGTACTGCAACATGGGTTTAGTGACACCAGCATGAAGTAAATAAAGATCAACCATTCTTTGACCTTTACTGGTTAAACCTAGCAAATCACAAACCTTACAAAACTCTCTATGTAAGCACTTTCTTTCACTTTGGTTTTTTAAAGGTACCCTGAAAACATCTTCCAGATGTTTTTAAATGGCATTGTCTCCTTTTTTGCCATAATGATCACTAAGCTGTGATGTAACACACCATGCCGATGTAAAGGGGTATTGTTTAAAAAGTCCTGGTAAAAAATAGACGAATCCACTCAAATATTCCTTGGATTTCTTTAAAGCAGACTCTTTATACTCGTTTGGGATTTCCGCAAGGCCTATAAAGGGAGGTGTATCTGCAGATCTAAGTAATTCTCCTAACCTTTGCTCTGTATCTGGACAGCCCATAAATCCTCAATTGTAATTATTCTTTATTCGTTATTTTGACTATATTTATTTTTTGGTTGTGATCGTAAATTTCAAATACCAATTTGACCCGTAAGTAGTCGATTTAGATCGTAATAATAATTCAGGGTAATATAATGCTGACAGGTTTTTTATTTCTCCAAACCATATTACATAACCAAGATTTCAGATTAAATTCATTGAATGATTTGGTTTGTAATACACATCCTTGATCCTGAGTTAAAGTAAGTCTGCAAAATGTATGAA
>CAZHIL010000182.1:0-9568 GCA_964532985.1 uncultured Albidovulum sp.
GAAGCCTTCCAATGACAATTGGAATCCATGGCAGGTAAAAAGGAAGGCAGCTTGATCAGGAAATGCACCGCAATACAGGAATCACACCCGATAGTAATGTAAATGTGACTTTGGCATATAATCCACATTTTTGTGTATCACTTAGAGCTTGTTCAATAAGTCCAAAAATGTAGTAAATTGAATACATTTCCAGACGATAAAACCATTTTTGGTTCTAAATCAGTTCTGAATTTCAGGTCAGGGAGCATCATTTTTAATGTTTTTGTGACTTATGATTCAAGCTCTTAGGTTGGTTTTATTGAATCCCTGATCGAGATTCTTCTACCTAATTCCTTATGAAGTCAAACAACCACTATAGGTTAATTGATATTTGCCAGAAATTTATTGAAATCGTGGTTTGCCTGACCTGTCGGGGGCTTATGTCCAAACTATCTGGCATTGAAGATATTCGAAGCTCCCAATTTCATGAAGGACCATTTATAGCTCAAGCTTTACAGGATTCGTTATTATTGGTTCTTCTCTTCCGGTTTTGAAGGAAAGTTGACATGAATCACCGTATCAAGTGGTATCTGGATACCCCGGGGAGATTTTACCGTGCAATTGTAAAATTTCATTTGCAATCAGAAACATTTACCCTATATTAATACTCATTAGACCTGCCGAGCCTCTGATTCAAGCGCACCCGGCAGGTAATTTTTTTTGACCTCTACCTTGTGGAAGGTTAAGATTTCACAATTCCTGAAACCCTCACAGTTAATCCTTACCATTGTGGAACATTTCCGGAACCTGGAGAACGGGATGTTTAAATCCAAAAGGGATCCGTAAATTACAAATTTTAAATGTATATCCCCAATTTTTTTTCGTGATTACCTATTTTTAGTAGGCTAAAGCTATTCGGGCAAAATAAATATGAACGTTGGTCAGAATCGCCGAATCAAATGATATCTAGTTAACCCGAGGAGATTGTTCCGTGAATTTCGTAAGATGCCGTTTGAAACTAGGACTTTTATTCCTAAATTGATATGTATTAAACCTGCCGAGCCTCTGATTCAAGCGCACCCGGCAGGTAATTTTTTGGAAACCTATCTTGTGGGAGGCAAACATTTCACAATTCCGAAAACCTTCCCTAACAATTCCTGCCCAGATGGAACGTCTTGCAACCCGTGGTATGATCATTGCCAATAAAGATGAAGCGACTTCTTTCCTTGAATGTGTATCCTACTACCGGCTAAGGGCTTACTGGAAGCCTTTTGAATTTGAAAGGGATGACAATCATTCAGGGGAACTAGCTTTTCGTGAAGGTCTTGATTTCAATACAATCAAGAAACTCTACATTTTTGACCGAAAACTGCGGTTGCTCCTGTTGGATGGAATTGAACGGATAGAGGTGGCCACAAGAGCCCTCTGGACCAATCTCTTAGCAGAAAAATATGGACATCACGGTTATCTGGAATTTGCACATTATTCAAAATTATCCCGGCATGTGGCAGATTTGAACTCCCTGAAGGAGGAATACACTCGTTCAAGTGATGTTTTCGCCGAACATTACAGAACAAACTATACGATTCCTGATTTGCCACCTGTATGGATTGCGGCTGAACTCATTTCCTTTGGCCTTCTGGCAAGGTTTATCAACAATCTGAAACATTTCGCTGACAAAAACGAAATGGCTAGCTATTTCAACATTGATGCTAGTGTCTTGGTTGGTGTTCTTTACCATCTTGGTCATGTGCGAAATATCTGTGCCCATCACGGAAGGATATGGAACCGGTGTTTCATAGTACAGTTCTCACTCCCCAAAAAACGACGCCACCCTGAATTATCAAGGATGCTAAACGCGGAAAGCAAGGGATACCTCTACAACACACTTGTTATGATTAACCATTTTCTAAGTTTCATCGTTCTGGACAATGAAGTTGGTTATTGGAAGGAAAACTTGCTTGAATTGATTAATAGCCATTCCGAAATCAACCTGTCCAGCATGGGTTTCCCTGATAATTGGAGAGAAATGAATATTTGGCAGGGATAATGAAATGTGCCTCCTAAAATATCCTTGGTAGAAGGGGTGTAGTGCCTATTCCAAGGGGTGGATATCCATGATACCAAATGGTTGAGGTCTCAAACTGTCGAAGTCAGATGTGGCTTTCTTATTCGGATCTGTTGGTGAGAAAGGGATTTACCAGGGTCTATTCAATGACAATCAGTTCATATTGCATAAGTTTGTTTGCTCGCTTATATTTTTGCCGGCAGCCTTGTTGGAGTTCATGGAAGTTTGTGCAAAGCCTTTTTCAGGGCCAATTACCACCTTCCATACTAATGGAACAAGCTCTTACTTATAACCAATTCAATCAATTGTCGAAAATCTGAAATGACCTACAATCCCAAATCCGAATTCTTGAACGTAATTCACCAACGCGGGTTTTTCGATGATTGCAGCAATTTGGAAGAATTGGACAATTCCCTGATGAAGGGAATTTTACCAGCCTATATTGGTTTTGATGCCACGGCCAAATCACTCCACATCGGTAGCCTGATCCAGATCATGATGTTAAGGTGGCTTCAAAAGACCGGCCACAAGCCTATCGTATTGATGGGAGGAGGTACCACAAAGGTCGGCGATCCATCATTTCGAGCGGATGAAAGACCCCTTCTGGACAATAGAGAAATCGAAACAAATATTTCAGGCATCAAGGAAGTATTTAGCAATTACGTAAGCTTTGGAGATAATCCTACTGATGCCATTACGGTGAATAACGCTGAGTGGCTGGACAATCTGAACTATATTTCTTTCCTTCGGGATATCGGGAAATACTTTTCTGTCAACAGAATGCTCTCATTCGAATCCGTCAAGTCCAGATTGGACCGGGAACAATCCCTCTCTTTCCTGGAATTCAACTACATGATTTTACAGGCCTATGATTTCCTTCAGCTAGCTAAACGGCATGATTGTCAACTGCAGATGGGTGGTTCCGATCAATGGGGTAATATACTGAATGGTGTTGACCTGACCAGAAGAATAATCGGTAAACAGGTCTTTGCCCTTACCTCACCTCTCTTGACCACTTCCGATGGTAAGAAAATGGGAAAGACCCAAAGTGGAGCCGTCTGGTTGAATGCCAATTTATTCTCCCCTTACGATTTTTGGCAATATTGGCGTAATGTAAGTGACAATGATGTTGGCAAATTCCTGAAACTCTTTACGGAACTGGATCTTGCCGAATGCAATCGTCTTGGTTCTCTTGAGGATTCTGAAATCAACGAGGCAAAAATAATTTTGGCCAACGAGGTAACTACCCTTGCACATGGTAAGGAACAGGCACAAAAGGCCTTGTCAACCGCAAGGGAAGTATTTGTGGAAGGAAGGCAAAGCGAAGGATTGCCCATCTTGTCAGTTACTTCAGATTCCTTGATCGAAGATGGTTATCCCCTGCTTCAAGCACTGGTTCAACTCGGACTTGTTTCTTCGGGAAAGGAAGCCAGAAGGAATTTGTTGGGTAATGGTGTCAGGGTAAATGATATCGTCGAAACCGATACAGCAAGAATGTTGAGTTTGGAAGAATTAAGAAAATCAGCAAAGATATCTGTTGGCAAAAAACGCCACGCAATCGTTCAGCTTGAAAAGTAACAATCTAATTGTTTGATAAAAGGTCGCCCATTTCCCATTCACCATCGGGAAAAAATGCCTCAAAAGCAAAAGCAAACAATAGATCATGGGGTAGATCTTCTCCGGTTTCCTGATCCTTGACCCTCACCGTACCGACATTTATACCTTGTCCGACGGAAGCAGTATCAAGAGGTGATGCCTGTCCTCCTGTCCAAGTCAAAACAATACCATGTTCCTCGATTTTTCCTTCAAGAATCAATCTCTCCAGTGGCCAGGCTCTCTGCCCAACCTTTACTACCCTTGACAAGGGACCAATTCCTTCCTGTTTGAATTCCTTGGTGTAAAGAAAGGGACTTACGGCAAGTTCATACCCCTTGTAGGGATTTTGCCCATAGGGTCGACGGAATTCAGGCTGGGCCATGACCAATCCACCCTTGTCCATGTTTCTAGACATAAAATCTTGCCAGCTTTCTGTCCAGCCCGGAAGTTGTTCCAAACTGTTGCCGGTATGACTTCCCACAATTCCTGTTCCAAGTGCTTGTTGCCACCAGCTTTCTGTTTCAAGGTCATACATGACCATATCCGAGTTTCTGAGCAATCCAGATACACCAAAAGTCAGAGTTTGGCCGTTCACCTCCCTGGAGAAAAATACTCCGGAATTACAAAGGGGACAGTAAGTTACAGCAATTGTTTGCTCACCAATCTGATCATTGACGATTTCATGCCAGAGAAGATATCTGATTGGGTATGCCCTGGGGAGATGGCCTTTCATTTCAATGGTCATTACCCCTTCCCTGGGAAGTAAATCGATATTTTCATCCAGAGTTAAAAAAGTTGGATTGTGAATTGCCGGAATTCCATCCTTGGGAACACCACCTGACATTATCTCATCCAAGGGAACCGATGCCAGAGAAAAATCAGTATTTGGCCACTGGCTGCTGAACAGTTTCTCGTTGGCTTGTCCTGAGGCAAGACCCAGAACCCAGACCAAGGTTAAGGTAACAAATAGTTTGATAACAACCAACCTTGCCGGAAAATATCCCATCTTCAAACTTCTTTCATTTCCTGAGCATCAACAGTAATTTCATCTATTCTTCTATTCTGGCACTAGCAATATAATCCGGATCAGCAACCGCTCCATTTTGTCCCTGCCCTCTTTTGATGGCATCAACAACATCCTGTCCTGAAATTACCCGTCCGAATACGGTATATTGGCCATTCAGGAACGGAGCTTCTTCAAACATAATGAAAAATTGGGAGTTGGCGGAATTGGGATTTTGTGCTCTTGCCATACCAACGGTTCCCTTTCTGAAGGGAAGTGGTGAAAATTCAGCCTTCAAATCAGGCAAATCAGAACCCCCTGTCCCGGCCTTTTGCAAAGAACCTTGATCAACACGTCCGAACTGAACATCACCTGTTTGGGCCATGAATCCCTCAATCACCCGATGAAATGCTACATTGTCGTATAATCCGTTATTTGTCAAAGTAATTATTCGTTCAACATGTAGGGGGGCAACTTCATGAAGAAGTTCAATTTTTATAGTGCCGGGGTTTTCACCGGCGACATCAAGTATCAACACATTTCTTTCCTTTTCGGCTATTGCATTTATGGTACCCAGTAGCAGGAAAGTTAAAACTAGTATTATTTTTTTCATATACACCTCATAAGGGGAAGATTAAGGTTTTCCCTCCTAAAACAAAATCAAATTAAAGTGAACTCCGATAGCGACGATAAAAGGAGGAGCCATAAGGTATAGCCAAGGTCAATTGCTAAACTTTTTCTTCAACTCTTCTATCACATTCCTTGGTACAAATTCGGAAACATCTCCTCCAAGGCGGGCAATCTCCTTTACAAGTTTGGATGCAATAGCCTGCTTTCTTGCATCTGCCATCATGAATACGGTTTCAATATTTTGATCCAATACCCTATTCATACCGACCATCTGGAACTCATACTCAAAGTCCGAGACAGCTCTCAATCCTCTGATAATGATGTTTGCTCCAACTTCACGGGCACAATCCACCAACAGATTTTCGAAAGGATATACCTCAATTTCCTGATTGGTTTTTTTCTTCAGTTCCGTGATCTCTTTGTTAATCATGGAAACCCTTTCATCCAAACTGAACAGGGGGGATTTTTCCGTATTGATGGCAACACCAATTACCAGTTTGTCTACCAGGGAGAATGATCTTCGAAAAATATCCAGGTGACCAAATGTTACGGGATCAAACGTCCCGGCGTAGAGACCGATTTTCACAAAATTCTCTTTCTTAAGATTATCAGGAAACTTGACTTAATGGCCGATATATTCCTCTAGAGCCTGTTTTTCCATATTCAGCTCTCCCAAACGAGCCTTGACAACATCTCCAATTGAAATCAACCCAACCATTTTCTTATCGTCCATGACCGGTATATGACGAAATCTCCCCAAAGTCATTTTGTTCAGCACATCAAAGGCAGTTTCGTTGGTACTACAGGTAACAACCTTTTTACTCATCAGTTCCTTTACCAATAAATTCAGGACCTGGGCACCCTTTATACCTATTTCCCTGACAATATCCCTTTCCGAAAGGATGCCAACGAGCAATCCGTCATCATCAAACACTACCAAAGCACCAATTCGATTCTTGGACAAAAGATTGATAGCCATCAAAATACCATCATCGGGACCAATGGAGATAATGTTTTGACTACTTTTGCCCTTGAGAATTTGGTTCACAAGCATTGGAAGAATCCTTTCATTTTGAATTGAAAATGTTGTTTGTACGAAATTTAGATTATCCCAATTTTCAAAAAAAATTCACCCACTTTTACTTGATCCCGAATCTTTTGCTTGTGGATTGCTGGTGCTTCCTTATTACCCTCAGGATATAAATTTAATTAACTTACACTACCAGAAATACCGTTGACTGGAACCATAATACACTTTTTTGCTGAGAAATATCCCGCGGAAAAAAGACTTGATATTTGACAAATATTCTTTGAAAAAATCATGATCAAAATTGAAGAAACTGTTTAAAGAAGTAGGTTTTTTCAACACAAAAACCTGTTTCCCAATTTTTGACAAGAAACCCTCCCCGGGCATCAATTTTGCCCGGGACTATTTTTATCCTGATTATTCTGGTTTATTTCCAGAATCAATCAACTTGGCAATTAATTCAGGTTTGCCCCTTTTCTGCTGCTTCCTTTTCAAAGTACTCTCTGGTTTTCTGGAAGACCATTGGTGCAAGCAATAGAAGTCCAATCAGATTTGGTACTGCCATCAGCCCGTTGAGAGTGTCCGCAAGATTCCAAACCAAGTCGACCTTCAGGTTTGCGAATGTAAGTGCAGCAAGTACCCACAAAATCCTGTAGATCAAAATGCTTTTCTCACTAAACAGATATTGCCAACACCTTTCCCCATAATAGGACCACCCTAGTATGGTGGTAAATGCAAAGATCGCAAGCGCGATGGTTACAATATACTGACCTCCCGGGATAGAGATTTCAAAGGCTGTTGAAGTCAGAACAGCTCCTGTAAGGCCAGCACCATCAACTTCCATTATCCATGCACCCGAGGTAAGAATAACCAAAGCTGTCATGGTACATACGATCAATGTATCGATAAAGGTACCCAACATGGCAATAATACCTTGTCTAACCGGATTATTGGTTTTTGCTGCTGCATGAGCTATAGCTGCGGAACCCAAACCAGATTCATTTGAGAATACACCCCTGGCAACACCGAAACGAACTGCAGCCGCGACTGCAGCACCAGCAAATCCACCCGTGGCAGCAGCCGGGGTGAATGCATGTGTGAAGATTAAACCAATGGCGGCAGGAACCTCAGTGATATTCAACAGAATTACAATGAGTGCAGCGGCAATGTAAAGCACAATCATTGTTGGAACCAACTTACCGGCAACTTCACCAATTCTTTTGATCCCACCAATTATGACAATACCTGCCAAACCGGCAACAATGATGCCTGTTACAAATGTTGGAACAGAAAAACTGTTATCCAACACAGCAGCCATGGAATTTACCTGGACCGCATTGCCAATCCCAAATGCAGCGATGGCTCCGAAAATAGCAAAAAGCAATCCTAGCGACTTGCCTAATTCAGGTGCAAATTTTCCGACACCATTTCGAAGATAGTACATCGGTCCTCCAACATACTTTCCTTCTTGGTCAACCTCTCGATAGGTAACAGCACAAACGGCTTCTGCATATTTTGTCGCCATACCGAAAAGGGCAATCAGCCACATGTAAAAAATAGCTCCAGGTCCACCTAAAGCTATTGCTGTTGCCACACCAGCTATATTTCCAGTTCCCACGGTGGCTGACAGGGCTGTCATCAGGGCATTAAATGGTTTTACTTCACCTTCACCTTCGGCACTATCGTCTTTGGTGAAAAGCAGCCTGAAACCATAACCTACTTTTCGCCAGGGCATGAACACCAAACCCAAGGTCAGAAGAACTCCGGTTACTCCCAGAATCCCCAACATGGGTGGTCCCCAGGCAAAAGCATTAACTGTATCGATTACAGAGTTGATTTGATACATGATCTTTCTCCCTATACAAATCAAACTAACTGTTTGGAGCCAAATTATATTGTCTCATGAATGGATACAAAATCAATGAAAACTTTTGAAACCTTGATTACTATGGGTATTTTTTTGTGGCATTTATTTCCCGGAAACAAAAACAGGAGTAGCCGATACTTCATTTGTAACGTACCCATTGTCCCTTTTCATAAGTTTCATACAATAGCAATAAAATATGCTCGAAATCTACTAGCCCGAATGTACCACTCGGTCTGATGGGCTTCATGATGAAATTCATTGAGTTGGTGATAGAGTAGTACCAATTGAATCCGGACTTGTTTTGGTTCACTACTTCAATAATTCCTTGAATGACATATTTTAGATTTGGTAACACTGTTTCACGTGTAAACGCTATGTTTTATCCACATTATAATCTGCTTTGGAGTTGCAAATGAAAGAACTATTCCACTTTATCAATGGTAAAAGGGTAAAGGGCAAATCCGGACGTTTTGGTGATGTATTTAATCCTGCTACAGGAGAGGTCCAAGCCAAGGTTCCATTTGCATCGAACGAGGAATTGGATCATGCCGTCACGGGTGCACTGAAGGCTCAACAATCATGGGCGTCGACCAACCCTCAGAAAAGAGGTAGGATCATGATGGAGTTTGTTCGATTGCTCCAGAAAAATATGGAACCTCTGGCCGAGGCACTTTCCAGTGAACATGGGAAAACAATTCCTGATGCCCGCGGTGATATTCAAAGAGGTCTGGAGGTTGTCGAATTTTGTATCGGTGCCCCTCACCTTTTGAAGGGAGAATATACCGATAGTGCCGGTGGCGGTATTGACATGTACTCCATGAGGCAGCCATTGGGAGTGGTTGCAGGCATAACGCCATTTAATTTCCCGGCCATGATCCCAATGTGGAAATTTGCACCAGCAATCGCTTGTGGAAACGCATTCATTTTAAAACCATCCGAAAGGGATCCTTCCGTTCCCCTGATGCTGGCCGAATTAATGCTTGAAGCTGGACTTCCGGAAGGAATCCTACAGGTAGTAAATGGTGATAAAACTGCTGTTGATGCAATTCTTGACCATCCCGATATTCAGGCTGTAGGTTTCGTGGGGTCAACACCCATTGCAGAGTATATTTATTCTCAGGCAAGCAAATCGGGTAAAAGGGTACAATGCTTTGGTGGTGCCAAAAATCACATGATTGTCATGCCTGATGCCGATCTTGATCAAGCCGCTGATGCTCTCGTGGGTTCCGGCTATGGTGCCGCCGGTGAGAGATGTATGGCTATTTCAGTGGCGGTACCTGTAGGTGATGGTACTGCCGATAATCTCATTGAAAAACTGATTCCCAAGATTGAAACCCTCAAGGTCGGGCCATACACTGCCGGTGAAGACATGGATTTTGGCCCTCTGGTTACAAGAGA
>CAZHIL010000183.1:0-8895 GCA_964532985.1 uncultured Albidovulum sp.
ATGAGGTTACAAAAAATTCGCTCAAATAGATGCCATCTACATCGTAATGTCTGAATGGTTCTTGATGTTGAGTTTCTTCCCCACAATCCGTAAATAAAACAAATATTGATTTTTCTGTACTTTCACTTCACTCCAATTTTACCAAACTACTGTTGAATTTACCTTAGGTTATCAAATACATATACCGAATTTCGTAAGTGAATAATTTTGTATAATAATTGGTAGTTACATGAACTTAACCAAGAAGAAATTCCAAGTCGTCGGTATAGGAAATGCCATTGTGGATATCCTGTGCCATGTTGATTACCAACTACTTACGGACCTCGATATTAATCCCGGGGTCATGCAACTTGTCGATCTGGAAAGATCTCGAAAATTATATAGTCTGCTGGATGATGCCAAGGAGGTAAGCGGGGGATCGGTTGCCAACACAATGGCGGGTTTAGCCCTGCTTGGCATTAAATCTGCCTATATTGGTAAGGTCAAGGATGATCACCTTGGCAAGGTCTATGCTTCACATATGAAATCAATCGGTGTCGAATTCACGACCGAACTGGCTTCTGCGAATGAGGAATATGAGACAGGAAGAAGTGTGATTTTGGTTACTCCTGATGGTGAACGATCCATGAATACATACTTGGGTGCCGCTGAGTTCCTGACCATTGAAGACATGGACAGGGATTTGCTCGGTAATACGGAATGGATCTACCTTGAAGGATACAGGTTTGATGGACCTGAGAGCCAGGAGGCGTTTCGAATAGCTGTCGAACAATGTAAAACATATGGTGGTAAGGTTTCCTTGGCCCTTTCTGATCCATTTTGCATAGAAAGACATAGGCCAGCCTTTTGGGACCTGATCAAAAGTGGTACAGACCTGATTTTTGCCAATAGGTCGGAAATACTCTCACTTTGCCAAACCAATGACTTGGAGAATGCCTTGGGAATACTTGACAAGGAAGATTTACTTGTTGTCGCAACACTCTCAGAGGATGGAGTCATTGTTGCCGGACAGGGTAACAAAATAAAGGTTGATGCTGTACCTACCAAAATTGTTGACGCAACTGGTGCTGGTGATCAATTCGCAGCTGGTTTTTTCTATGGTATTTCCGAAGGATTGGGACTGGAAACCTCGGCAAGGCTGGGCTGTTTGGCAGCAAGCGAAGTAATTAGCCATGTGGGGCCACGCCCGGAAGAGAATTTATTACCAAGGTTCCGGGAAACTGTTTAATATCCCAACGCATTAGCAATCATATCATTACAAAAGATTGGAACTATTTATGCCATACACCTACGATGACCAAAACGTCTTTGCAAAAATCCTCAGGGGTGAATTGCCTTGCAAAAAACTCTATGAATCTGAACATAGTCTGGCATTCGAAGATATAGCACCCATAGTACCAAAACACTATTTGGTGATACCCAAGGGACATTATGTATGCTTTGATGATTTTTCCAATAATGCCAGTACAGAGGAAATCGTTGATTACATACAGACCATTGGCAAGGTTGCAGAGTTACTGGGCTTGGCCCCGGGTGATTCCGGAGAAGGATACAGATTATTGTCGAACACCGGTAAAGACGGAGTCCAGATGGTTCCACACTTACACGTTCACCTGCTTGGTGGCAAACCGTTGGGAAGGATGTTGCCAGATATGATCAAGGAACAATAAACGGAACAGAAACTACTTTGGGTTAAATGGTTTACTAATATACAAAAGGGGGTGGACAAATGACAACCGAGAGGTATGAATTTGAAGGTCATGCCGGAAACAAGCTTTCTGCCAGACTTGATCGCCCTGATGTTCCGGAACGCACTACTGCTCTTTTTGCCCATTGCTTTACCTGTTCAAAGGATATTCCGGCTGCAAGGCGTATAGCCGAGGCACTTTCCAGTCTTGGAATCGCTGTTTTAAGGTTTGATTTCACTGGATTGGGACATTCCGATGGAGAATTTGCAAACACCAATTTCACCTCGAATGTACAGGATTTGGTTTTGGCTGCAAAGCATTTGGAAGGAATAGGGCTTCCTCCCTCCATACTCATTGGTCATTCCTTGGGTGGTGCTGCGGTTTTAAAGGCTGCATCGGAGATACCTTCAGCCAGGGCTGTTGTAACTATTGGTGCTCCTGCCGATCCGAGTCATGTATCTCATCATTTTGAGGAAAACCTTGACAAAATTAGGACTGAAGGTGAGGCAGAAGTCAATTTGGGTGGTCGTAACTTCACGATCAGAAAGCAATTTGTTGAAGATATAGCCCAGGAGAATCTCGAACCAGCAATTGCCCGTTTAAGAAAAGCACTTCTGGTTATGCATGCCCCTTTGGACAATACTGTTGGTATAGAAAATGCGGCACAGATATTTGGGGCAGCCAAGCATCCCAAATCATTTGTAACACTTGATGATGCCAACCACTTGATTACCCGTAAGGAGGATGCCGCTTACGCGGCTTCAGTCATTGCAGCTTGGGTGGAAAAGTATCTACCTCCCATGACCAAAAGGGAAGTCGGAAAGATACCTGATGGTACGGTCAGAGTCAGTGAAGATGATGCCAATGGCTTCCGGCAGTTTGTTTCAATCGACGGCAAGTTTCAATTGCTGGCCGACGAACCCATCAATTTTGGTGGAACCAATGCTGGGCCCAATCCTTACCAGTTTCTTTCTACAGGGCTCGGAGCTTGTACTTCGATGACCATCAGAATGTATTCCCGACGAAAGAAATGGCCACTAGAACATGTTGAAGTTGATGTGTTTCATTCGAAATCACATGCCCAGGATTGTGAAAGTTGTGAGGAAAGGGGAGCTAAAATTGATGTATTTGAGCGGGTAATCCGGTTACGCGGTTCACTGACTGATGAACAAAAGAACAGGCTTATGGAAATTGCCGACAAGTGTCCGGTACACAAGACACTTGAAGCCCAATCAAGAATTAAAACATGCCTATCTGAGGAATAATACCCACAAGAATGTTACCAGCTTCAACTAGTTGTCGTTTAGGGTGAATACCAAGAATCATCTTGCTGAACTTGCAAATTTCATTCACACCTCATCTATAAATAAAACAGCGTTTCCCAAGAGTTTGTTTGGAAAAATTTTCAATGTACAAATGTTTTGGCGGAAGTTGTAATTCGAATTAATATGTTGTTAATAAAACATTTGGTTAATATTCTTTGAAAACCGATTGGTATGAATTGGTATAGTTTGTAAGAATGAATTTTGGGTGAGAAATGGAATTGGAAGCACCAGAAATTGAGGTTGTTGAAACCACCAGGGTTTCATGCCAGGGGCAAGGAGGTGCCTTGGGGCATCCCGTGGTGTGGTATCAGATACCCTTGGACAAGGGCTGGGTTGAATGTGGTTATTGCGACAAGCGGTTTGTATTGGCTGGATTTGAATCCAAAATGGCCAAAGAAACATAGTTTGGAACTGTGAGATTCCGTGAGTAAATTCGGCGAGGGAGACAGGTTACTACTTGTAGATGGCTCGGGTTATATCTTCCGGGCTTACTTCAGTTCCTTGAACGTGGCTTCGGACCGGTTTCGATACCGAAGTGACAATACGCCGGTAGGAGCGGTTCACATATTCTGTCATATGCTGATGACGGATGTGCTTCAGAGTTTCAAGAAACCTACCCATATAGCAGTGGTTTTTGACAAATCGTCAAAAACCTTCCGTTCGGAAATCTATCCACCCTACAAATCCAATAGGCAAGCCCCACCCGAAGATCTGATACCTCAATTTGCCAGTACCAGGGAAGCAACCAGGGCTTTCAACCTCCCTTGTCTTGAAATGGAAGGCTATGAGGCTGATGATATCATCGCTACTCTTGCTACCCAGGCCAAGGAGGCTGGAGGTGAAGTAACCATCATATCATCCGACAAAGACCTCATGCAATTGGTGGGTGAGGGTATTGTCATGTACGATACACGAAAGCGTCAGGAAATCGGGCCTGAGGAAGTAAAGAAGAAATTCGAAGTCTATCCCGACAAGGTCATTGATATTCAGGCCCTGATGGGGGACAGTAGTGATAATATCCCGGGTGTGCCAGGTGTTGGACCCAAAACAGCTGCAGGGTTGATCAATGAATATGGCGATCTTGATACACTCCTTGCGAGAAGGGATGAGATCAAAAAACCGAAACTCAGGCAGGTAATGGATGAAAATGCAGACAATGTACTGATCTACAGGAAATTGGTAACCCTTCTCAAGGATGTACCAATTGACGTTACGCTTGATGATCTCAAACTGGCTCCACCACAGCCAAAGAAACTTTTTGACTTCCTGCTTGCCCAGGAATTCCGAACCCTGGTTCTGAGAGCAGCGGACTATCTCAAGGTTGCTCCGCCCGAACTTCCCTCCAAAAATTTAACTGATGGTGATACGCAAGCAGGGGAGAAACCTCTAAACCCTGAGGAATACAAACTTGTCAACACCATGGACAGTCTCAAGGATCTGGTTGACAGAATATACGAAAATGGTCAGGTGGCAATTTCCTTTGAAACCGAAGGTGAGGAGTCTACGGCAGAACTGATTGCATTGGGCTTGGCTGTCAAAGAGCAGGAGACTTTCTATTTGCCCCTTAGGCATGTGGATACGCAGGGTCTATTGAGAACCGATGGAAGCAAATTCCCTGATCAGATTGAATTCAACAGTGCCCTTCAAACCCTGCAAAGGGTGTTTGAGGACAATTCAATTTTGAAGATTGGTCAAAATATCAAGTTTCTGGTGAAGTTGCTTGCCAGACAAAGGATCAAGGTAGAAATTGTCGATGACATAGAGGTCATATCCTTCGTTGCCAATGAAGGAAACCACAAGTTTGATCTGGCCAAGGTCGCTGAAACAGAGTTTGAATTTAAAGCACCGGTGATTTCCGACCTCTTGGGTACAGGCAAAAATGCCTTGCCCTTTTCCCATACAAATATTTATGAAGCGGCAAAGTATTCAGCCACGACTGCTGATATAATACTAAGGGTCTGGAAGCATCTCCGTACCAAACTTATCCACAACAAGGTCTCGACCGTTTACGAAACCCTGGAGAGACCATTAATCGGCATATTGGCTGAGATGGAGGAAACCGGGATAGTTGTGGATCCAAAAAAGCTTGAGGAACTTTCGGGTACCTTTCAGGAGGAACTTACCGAATTGGCAGCAAGAATTTATGCCGAAGCTGGCGAGGAATTTCTGATCAGCAGCCCCAAGCAATTGGGTACGGTCTTGTTTGACAAACTTCAACTCCCCTCTGACAAGGCCAAAACAGCCAGTGGTTATAAAACCGGTGTCGATATACTGGAAGATCTGACAGACAGAGGTCATAAATTGCCTGGACTTGTCCTGGACTGGCGTCATAAAGCCAAACTCAAATCAACCTATACCGATGCCCTGCAGACCTGCATTAATCCGAATACGGGACGGGTACATACCTCCTACAGATTGGATGGGGCCAATACGGGACGTTTGGCTTCCATCAATCCTAACTTGCAGAATATTCCTATCAGAACAAGCGAAGGCAAACAAATACGGGAGGCATTTGTTGCCAGGGAAGGATACGAAATAGTATCTCTGGACTACAGCCAGATTGAATTGAGAATCCTTGCCTATATGGCCAATGTAAAAGGAATGAAGATAGCCTTCAGGGAAAAAATGGACATTCATCAGTCCACGGCCAGTCAGGTTTTTGAAATACCACTTGGTGAGGTGTCATCGGATATGAGAAGAAAGGCCAAGGCAATTAATTTTGGAATAATCTATGGCATTTCAGCATTTGGTCTAGCCCGCAACCTTCAGATCCCCCGCAAGGAAGCAAGCAATTTTATCGAGGGTTATTTTTCCAGGTATCCCGAGATCAAGCAATATATGGAAAAGATTGTCGGAATTGCAGAACAGCAAAACCATGTTAAGACCCTTTTTGGTCGAAAGGTTGGCACACCCAGCATAAACAAGGGTGGTCCGCAGAAAGCCTTTGCCAGAAGAGCTGCCATAAATGCACCCATTCAGGGTTCCGCAGCGGATATCATCAGGCGGGCCATGGTAAGAATACCTGATGTAATCAGCAAATTGCCAGCCAAGCTTCTTCTTCAAATCCATGATGAACTCCTTTTTGAGGTACGAAAGGATGCAGTACCAGACCTAATCGAGGTGGCAACCAAGTCCATGGAAAAGGCTGATCGTCCGGTCGTGGCTATTGAACCTGGCCTTGTAGTAGATTCCGGAGTCGGTAAAAACTGGTTGGAGGCACATTAGAGAGATAATCTCATTGCCAAGATTGGTTAGAATTACCAGTTTGCTAGTCAGTTTAGATCCTCAGGCAAATTGATCCTATATCAAACATCCATTTCCTTTGATGGTATAAAGGGAAAGAAAATACCCTTTGACCATAACCCGAACCAACTTTCTCCATTGTATTCTTCATTTACACAGATCTCTACCAGGCGGAAAAAACTTTTCCTGTCGATCAGGGCTTCCAGATTGGTCCTGACCAATACATAAGGTGAAACTTCACCCGTATCTGGGTCTCGCATTACCCTAATGGGTTTATCCTTTCCAGCAGTGGTATGTTCGTCAACGTTTGTAGTGAATGTTACTTCCTGACTTTTACCAGTACCTTGTGCATCAAAATCCAGTGCTACAAAAGGTGCATCATCAACTTTAATTCCTACTTTTTCAACAGGAGTTACCAAAAAGTAATCATCGTCATCTTTTCTCAGTATGGTAGAGAAGAGTTTGACCAATGATTTTCTTCCAATAGGTGTTCCCAGATAAAACCAGGTACCGTCTCTGGCGATTCTCATGTCCAGGTCACCGCAGAAGGGTGGATTCCAAAGATGGACTGGAGGCAACCCTTTTTTGGCTACTTTCCTTACCGTTGCAGCTATATTGTCGGCCTTACCTATGTCATTGATCTGATCTGGCATTTTTATCCTTGCTTAGTAGTGCTCTTATTTCAAATTAATTTTATCACAACATGCCAAAGTTGATAAGAGAAACTAAGTATCAGGTTTGAAACTAGCCCTGGGTTTTGCCCCAATCTGCTTTGCAATCGTCTTCCACTTGGGACCATGTCGAGCTTTCGGACCTGCAAGAGCGTGGGCAATTTCGTGTAATATGGTATCATAAATCTCTGAATCCTTGCCATCCAATGCATGACTACGGCTGAGATGAATAATCTTGTCCCTGTAGTTGCATTTGCCCAAAAAACGTATTGATTCATCAAACCTCAAATTCCACTCATGCAACCCATGAGAATCCATCAGGTTCCTTGCTTGGGTACTTATTTCATTCAGCCTATCGGCACTCGGTCTTGATGGCTTGGAAGAGGTTACAAGGTTTAAAGTATGATAGGGTACTCTCCATTTATCTCCAGCGCTTAAAACTACAATTGCTCTAACTGGATTCAATTTATGGATTTTGCCAGAATAATATTCACCATGGATAGAGAAACTTACCAAATCACCAACTCTATATTTTGATCTCTCCAGATCAACAGATGTAACGATAGTATTTCGATTTGGTCCCGGTTTGGCTTTCAGTAAATGTTCGGGTATCCGCCAAACTTTGTTCGAAGCATCAATCACCTGAGCATGGTTCCTTCCGGTCCCTTTTTTATACAAATGACCTGATACCATCTTATCTGGTAATGCAAATTCTACTGGGGTTCCGATTTCCAATGACATTCTGTTATATTATGAATTTGTAAAGTGTATAATTTTGACTTGGAACATCCAATTTATATCAGCAAAAAAATTATCCAATAAGGACAAAAATATATGTCTAGCCTTTTAGATGAAATCGATCATCAGATTAGACTGAAAGCTTTTGAACATTTAGCCAATTTACCCAAAGTGAATGGGTTATTGCATTATTCACAACTTGATGAGGGATTTACATTCGATAATAATAGAATAACCTTGCACAATCGCCAAAAAGGCATACACAAGCCCTGGCAAATGGTGTCGCTACTTTCTGTCAAAACGGTTTTTCCAAAATCCCTCGATCAAGCGACTTACCGTGATCAGATTGATATATACAATAAAATTTATGAGGGTGTGGATGAATTGGACTATTCATTTATGGGAACTGACCCCAATGCAAAAGAAAATCAATACCTTTTGGATGCATGTGAAAACAATACACCGATAATATATTTCATAGGTACTGGCAAGGGGTACTATTTACCTGAATTCCCCGTATTTTTAAGTGATTGGAACTCCAATAAACTAGAAGTCAAAATTAATATCAATCGACTTGGTGATTGGCAGAATTTGAAAATCCAGGTTGATGAGCAACTTTCGACTTATATTGAGCGAAAATATAGGTTTAGTAACATTAAGACCAGGCTTCACCAATCAAGATTCAGAACTGCAGTTATGGAGGCCTATGACTACAAATGTGCCATTTCTGGATTTCCTGAACCACGCCGAATACATCCCGAACATAAGGTTCCGTTAATTGATGTGGCTCATATTGTTGAAGATAAAAACCCAAAATTCGGCCAACCAGAAATTGTCAATGGCTTACCCTTAACCAAATTGCACCATGCCGCCTATGACGCCAATTTGATTGGTATTGATCCAGATTATGGATTGCATTTGTCCCGAACCCTGATGGAAGCAAAGGATGGTCAAACACTTGCATTGTTAAAGAGCATTGAAGGAAAAAAACTGC
Organism: uncultured Albidovulum sp.; assembly: GCA_964532985.1. GTDB lineage: Bacteria > Pseudomonadota > Alphaproteobacteria > Rhodobacterales > Rhodobacteraceae > MPNP01. Next base: position 8,660 of record CAZHIL010000183.1, read on the forward strand.
TTTTGCCCAAGAATAGAAAAAACTTTCCAGATCCAGAACGATTAAGCATCAAGTTTCAGGAATTTGAAAACTTAGCCAGTTAGAACCCACACAAAATTTCAAAATTCAAATTGTTCGGAGTTTTGAAAGCCGTTTCCTGAACCTTCTTGATTCGACAGCCTTTTGGTTGAAGGATTGTCTTTGATTACTATAATTGCTGAAATTTCGATTCCAATCTATATGGAATTACCCCTTAA
>CAZHIL010000184.1:0-1980 GCA_964532985.1 uncultured Albidovulum sp.
GACCAAGGATGCACCAAAATCTTCTGAAGCGGGTGTGCCGTCCGGTGCCGGGTCAAGGATTTCATCAACATCGACTTCCATGGCCAAACCTTCGTCGCACAATCTAATGGCATCTGATGGTACAGCATCAACAAGGTCCCAGGTCAAATTACCTGCTTCCCGCATGGCCCTCAATTTGGCAACTGCCTCATAAGAACTCTCGTCATGGATGATATTTATATCAGGATTGAGTTCCATGTATGGGTTATGGTAGGCATTGATTTGGGATTTGGAATATGCCCCACCCCAAGAAACAACGGTCAGATCCATTGCCTGGGAAGAATTGGCGATAATAATACAACCCAGCACTAGGGTAGATAGTTTAGTTAACTTCATTAATTTTCTCCGTAAAAACAAAAGGATTAGCTTTAAGTTGCTCTTTATAACATTTAGAGATGAATCGGACCAAATTAAAACTCAGGATTTAACTTATCAAATTTCGATCAAAATTGAAGTCAAATTTTGAGAATACATAAAAATATGCTGAACATATATCGATTATGTCAAAATTTCTTTTTTGACTGCTTGATAGTCGAGGGCCCGACAATCCTTATTCATGCATCCAAGAGTTACCGTTTCGCCTGGTTGCAACCTTTGTTGTGAAGGAGAGTTTCTTGATTTAACAATAAATTCATCATTGTTCCCAACCCTGATTCTGGTTCTGAAAACATCACCCATGTAGATAAATTCCAACACTTCTCCGGTAATTTTCTGTGCACCTTCAGGACATCTTTCAGCTTCTGTTTCGATTCTTTCGGGTCTTATTGATATGAGGGTTTTTTCACCCACTTCCCCAACATTGACCGCCAATGCCGAAATAACCTGATTATTCTCAAGTCTAACATTGGCATAATCTCCATCAAAAGACTCTACTGTCCCCTCCAATGTATTGTTTTCCCCTATGAACTGGGCTACAAAACTATTATTTGGCGCCTCATAAAGTTTATCGGGAGCATCAAGTTGCTGGATAATACCGTCATTGAAGACCGCTACCCGGTCAGACATTGTAAGCGCTTCCGTTTGATCGTGTGTAACATAAACGACAGATACACCCAACCGCTCATGGAGATGCTTGATTTCAAATTGCATATGCTCGCGTAATTGTTTGTCCAGTGCGCCAAGGGGTTCATCCATCAATACGAGTTCTGGTTCAAACACCAACGCTCTAGCTAGAGCAATACGCTGTTGTTGCCCACCGGATAATTGCCCTGGGCGTCGATTACCAAAATCGGACATTTGTACCATATCGAGGACATGATTAACTTTCTGTTCCTGATCTGACTTGGACAATGACCTGACCTGCAAGGGAAAGGCAAGATTTTCAGCAACTGTCATGTGTGGAAACAGGGCATAGTTTTGAAAAACCATGCCAATCTCCCGTTTATGGGGTGGAATATTGTTGATGGGTTTGCCATCCAAAAGGATTTCCCCCTGTGTTGCGGTTTCGAATCCTGCCAACATCAAAAGACAAGTCGTCTTACCTGAACCTGATGGTCCTAACATTGTAAGAAACTCGCCCTTGGCAATAGAAAGATTTAAATCCTTAACGACAAGTATTTTCCCGTCATAGCTTTTTTGTACACCCGAAAAAACTACAAATCCATTATCCTTGTCTGTCATTAACCCACACTTTTATTGTAAACATTTTTTAACTTCATAGAATATATACCAACAAGTTGTTTTAACAATCAAGGTATCATTGAACCAATAATTATCTTTTATCTTACTCTTTCCTGTTTTTTTATGACCCACCAAATGGATTGGCAAGAGGTATAGATGTTACCTTTCGATTCGGATTGTAATGATGTTAGTAGCGTGATATTGTTGGTGAACCCTTAGGGGGAAGTGACTTAACAACCTAAGGAATACTTCCTGTCAAATGGTTACTTCCTGAACCTGATAGTCTAGCATGGCAAGCCGGTCCTACGGGTTATCATATCC
>CAZHIL010000185.1:0-2661 GCA_964532985.1 uncultured Albidovulum sp.
GCTTTGGTTTTCTGAATATTCATCCTTCACTTCTACCTCGATGGCGTGGTGCAGCCCCAATACAAAGGGCATTGATTGAGGGTGATACCAAAACAGGTGTATCAATTATCAAGGTTACCGAGAAACTAGATGCCGGATCGATTTTCCTCAAGGAGGAAGTGGAAATTGAACAGGGCATAACAGCGAGTGAATTGTCGGATGAACTAGCAATAAAGGGTGCTGACCTATTGTGTAGGGTTATGGACAATCTGGAGACCATTAATCCAGTCGAACAAAGCCATACAGGAATCAGTTATGCCAAAAAAATTGACAAGAAGGAAACCAGAATAGATTGGAATTTACCTGCCGAAGAAATCTATAATAAAATTCATGGATTATCCTACCAACCGGGGGCCTGGTTTGAACATAGGGGAGTTCGAATAAAAATCCTGAAATGTGAATTGATTGACAAAGATGGTGAACCTGGTCAGGTTCTGGAACATGATATGACCTTGTCTTGTGTAAAGGGTTCAATCAGACCGACTTTAATACAACGTCAGGGAAAGACCCCTATGAACGTTAAGGATTTCCTACGAGGGTATAAATTGAAAATTGGTGAAAAACTGTCCTGATTGTCAGGATTCGATAATATACCAATGCCATTAGATTTCCCTCAAGAGAGCCTTGACAACTTTGGCTGCGTTGACGGCTGCCAATTGGATGAACACTTCCATTTGGTTGGCCTTGCCACTGCCGCCGGCAAGGTCTGCCAGACTTCGGACAGCAAGGAACTGAACATCGTTAGCCCATGCCACATGTGCAACGGCAGCACTCTCCATGTCGAGCACCTGGGCGTCAAACGTTTCGTGAATGTATTTGCGGAATTCGGCGTTATCAATAAAAGCCCCACCAGAAACCCCGGAACCTCCCACTGAGACACTCGGAGTTTCAGGTAGGCATAGGCCTCCATCAGTACATCGCTCAAGGATTACGCTTCCCGCCACTTGATAAGCGCTTTCAAGCAGTGTTTTGTCGGCAGGAAACCAGAATCTGGTTTCGGGCGCATCCAATCCCTCACGAATCACGGTGACAGATCTCGGGAACATCATCCCGAAGTTTCCATACGAATACTCAAAAAAAGGTATGGTCTCCCAGCCTTCTTCGACCTTGCGGGCAAAGACCATCTCCAGATACTGTCCCCATTGTTCGGCAATGATGACATCACCGATGTCGAATTGTGGATCCACACCTCCGGCGATTCCTGAGAATACGATGCTACGAATGTTGAATTGGTCTAAGGCAAGTTGTACGGTCATGGCTGCGTTTACCATGCTGATACCACTCAGGAAAAGTACAACATCCTTTCCTTCAAGTATTCCAGTTGTGAACTCAATTCCGTTTATGTGGAGAACTGATCCGTCTTCAATCTCAGATTTAAGTATTTCGAGTTCTGGTGCAAACGCTGACACGACTGCAATTCTTTCACCCATCAATTCTTCAGACTGAGCAACGGGTGGGACAACTAAGATCGTGGTAATTATCAGCATCACCATACCAGCAGTGAATCTGCTCGAAAAGTATTGAATGGTATTCTTGGTTATTTCCCGATCCTTCTCAATTCTTGGTTCAAATTCATTATCCACTAACGTTCCTAAATTACTTATGGACGTTTTAACATCTTCAATATCTGCAATAACTATGATTTTCTTTTCAATTTGAGTTTATAGAAATTCCTCGAATTCAGATTTTAATTCGCAAGGATAATCGAATCCCATGCCCCTTTAGTTCAGCAACGGTAGGTATCTGATGCCAATCACTCCTTAAATCACCTGAGTCATTCCAATAGTTTCGTCCAGTCCCCCTTCCTGTATAAAGTGATCCCAAGTCGGTGTATTGCCATGAAAGTTCCAGTGTTTCATTCTCATCAAGTTTAAACCCAACACCTGCAGTAATCTTCCAGGCAAGATTTGTTTTTTCTGCTCCAGGTACAATTGTGTTGGTACTGGGAAACTTAATCTGAAATCCTTTCAAGCGGTTACGTGCAATACCCAAACCTGCTCCAACAAAGGGAACAGCTGTTCTATCATTGAATAAATTAACTTCCTTAAAATCAATATAACCTACAACCATACCAGCCAAAGAAGTAATATTTTTGGATGACGCTACTGCTGCAAAACTACCAGGATAGGTTGCATTACCTGAAAAACTGAAAGATGGTCGATATTCTATCAGCAATTCCCACCTTGTTCTGTCACTTGGGTATCCTATACCGAATTCAATTACGGGTACATTTCCAAAGTTTCCCAATGAACGTATTGGACGAATACCGTCTCTACCTGTACCACAACCGTAAAGTGGCCTTTCATCATCCGTGACATTACAATACTCATCATGAAAATAGGTTGATTCAGGGCGATCGAGTCCAAAGCCAAAACGAAGGTAGTGTTCATTTGCTTGGATATCTGTAGCAGCAATAGTCAATGCCAATCCCAACATAAGAAAAATCGGGTAGCAAAGGTTTTATACATTTGGTGAAATATGATCTGACCAACGCCAACTACTGCTCAAGTCCAAATTTTGAAAAATTGGTTAATTATTTTTGCTTCAATATAACAGATAGAATTTAATTTTGCTTTCCAAATTGTCCAGTATGCGATTTACAAACATATAAATGAATACTGT
>CAZHIL010000186.1:0-2066 GCA_964532985.1 uncultured Albidovulum sp.
GATCAATCCTCATCAAGGCATCCGATTTATTTATTAAGTTATCTTCAACCAATTTGACCGCTACCTTTATTTCAGATTTAACGGTTCTAGTAGGGATTTTGTAATCAAGAATGACCGGTTGGTTGTTTTCAGCAACAAATAACAATTCGAATTCATCCTTTAATTCGCTTCGTAGGGTTTTGTGATATTCATTTAAGGTATCTCGTACCTCGTCTATAGTGTTCAGTTTAATCTGATTCTTGCCAAGCGATACACTATCGAAATAACTGATTTCATGCCTGCTTTCACTATCACTAATGGTCTGTAAATGACTTTTACCAACCTTGAGAGCTCCATTTCCACTCTGATAGACCATTTCCTGGATGATTAGACCAAGACCGGAATCCTCTGGTGCATCCTGGGCCCTTCTAAGCATTCTTGCGGTTGTGCCTTCCCAAATTCTGGCCATGGATCTGATACAGTGATACAGCTGTTCCCTGGGGTCTTGTGTAAATTCCTCATCCATTTCCGAATGATAAAAATCCAAGGCACACTTGATTTTTTCAGTTTGTGGAATTTCTCTTCCCTGAATTTCCTCAAATTCTTCTGGATCAAGCCTGAACACCCGAACTGAATAATCAACTATAAAATTCAGGTAGTTTAATTCTGCTACCTCTTGACCCAGATTAGTGACATTTTTTTGAAATGAGTGTTTATTCATACCCACATTCAAGATTGTCTGTAATCCTCCCCATTCAACATGCTGAGCACTAGGCCTAATTGCAAGTAAGGAATCTTCCGGAAAGTGAGAAAGCAATTCATCTGTATTCAGAATTGAACCTTGTGCTACGGACCTGATCGTTTGTATCGGTAAAACGACTGATCTTGGGATCAATATACCCATTCGTGGTAGTTTGGATAACTTCGAAGCCTTACCTCCAAACTCATCCCGGTTCAGTATATTGCCATTTTCGATCAGGGAAAAATGCATAGTCAATAATACAATAATTACTTACTGGAATTTTAAATACCAATAACCCTTATCAATCAGTGGTTTGTTATCAAATTCAAATCAAAATCGTTGGTTAACATATTACGTATATTAGCCAGCAGATTTAGCCTGTTATTTTTTACTTTCAGGTCATCTACATCAATCATGACGTTATCAAAATAGCTATCAATTTCGGTTCTCAGTTTAGATACTTCATGAAGTTTGCTCAAGAAATCATCCACTTCTTTCCTTGAAACCATGTCCAATGTCAGGTTGTATTTCTCGAACAAGGAAATTTCATGGGAAGAGCTGAACAAGCCTGGGTACATTTGAATTGAAGTAATTCCCGATGATTTGTCATGCTTGCCAGAATCAAGGGAAAGTAGTATTTTTGAAATTCTCTTATCCAGATGCAAAAGATCTGTTCCTGAGGTTGTTGGCAAAAATGATGTCAATGCTTCAATCCTTTTGAAAATCCTGAATAAATCGTCATTGTTTGGAACCAAAATGCATGCATCTACAATCTCAGAATCATATCCATGTTCAACAAGATAAATTGAATACCTACGTAAAATGAAATTTATTATATCCGCAATAACTTTTTCCTTCTCCTCAGTACTGGTTTTCAATTCAATTCGAGAGTTTGAATCAGATTGATTCCCAGCACGAAAATGTTCCTCCACTGAAAAAGTAACGATTTTACGTAATCCAAATCCGTTGATTTTGTTGTCAAGTATCAAGCGAATTATACCCAAGGCAGATCTTCTCAGAGCATTAGGGTCACCCAGCCCCGTAGGTATTTCCTTACGTAGAAAAAATCCTACCAGGTGATTGATCCTGTCAGCTAATCCAACTGTAATGCTTATCGGGTTTTCAGGAACATTGTCTGAAACTTTGGCAGGTAGATAATGATCCTCGATTGCTTCACAAATTCGAGGTCCTATGCCCTTGCTTAATCCATAATACTTACCCATTACTCCCTGTAATTCAGGAAATTCCCTTATCATATTCGTAACGAGATCAAATTTGGATAGACGGGCTGCCAGGCTAGCGTCTTTTTTGCTCACTGAGAAAATCGGTGCAATCCTCTTTGCTA
>CAZHIL010000187.1:0-4889 GCA_964532985.1 uncultured Albidovulum sp.
GTGTAACGACAGTAACGGTTCAGATCGTTACCCTGTTGATTGGTGATACCTCATTTGACAACCCCAAGACGCTTGCAGCATTCGCTCTTGGAATGATGCTCTTTATTGTAACCCTGATCATCAATATTTTTGCCCTTCGCATAGTTCAAAAATACAGGGAAATCTATGATTGATGTTTATGAAGCATCAAATTTAACTCAGGATGAATGAAAACTGAAATGGATACCATCAATCTTGTAAAACGAAGTCTTCCTAGACGGAACCGTAATCAAATAATCCTCAAGGGATTGGGGGTTTCGGCAATTGTTTTTGCCTTCCTGATGCTGATTATCCTGATTTCCTCACTGGTAACCAGCGGTTACAAGGCACTTACTCAAACTCACATTGAATTCAGTGTTTATATTGATCCGGCCAAAATCAAGCCGGAAAAGCTTCCCAGGGGAAATTTCAAGGGTGTACTGCAGGATTCCATATTTGTTCACCATGAAGGGGAATTGTCCAAGAGCGAACAGAAACAACTGGCTAAAATACTGAGCAATGGGGCCCAATTCGAATTGAGGGACAGGGTCGTTTCTGACCCCAGCCTAATTGGTCAAAGCATTACCTTGAAAGTACCAACTTCAGATCCTTACGATCAATTAAATAAAAATTTGATTGATCGGCAAACAGAGGAGGAATTCAGACGTTTGAAGGATAATGAAATCGTATGGTTTGATGCTCTGGATCAGAAAGGCTTGATTTCCAAACCCATAAACTGGGGACTGATTCTGAATACTGACAGCCGTTTCCCAGAGTTGGCAGGTTTAAGGGGTGCCCTGATGGGTTCTTTCTGGGCACTTCTGGTTTGTTTTCTGATTTCATTTCCACTGGGCATTGGTGCAGCAATTTACCTGGAGGAATTTGCCACAAAGAATAAATTCAGTAATTTTATCGAGGTCAATATCAATAACCTTGCAGCCGTACCATCAGTGGTTTTCGGCTTATTGGCACTTGCAGTATTTATCGGGTGGTTGGGATTACCAAGATCTGCACCCTTGGTCGGAGGCATGACCTTGGCCTTGATGACCATGCCCACTATAATCATCGCCACCCGGGCTGCCCTCAAGGCGGTACCCCCAAGTATAAGGGAAGCGGCACTTGGGGTAGGGGCCTCAAGACAACAAGTTGTATTCGGACATGTACTTCCGCTTGCCATGCCGGGCATTTTGACCGGAACCATAATTGGTTTGGCCCAGGCATTGGGAGAAACAGCACCATTGCTCCTTATCGGAATGAATGCCTTCATCACTTCAGCCCCGGGTACGCCATTGGACACCTCAACAGCCTTGCCTACCCAGATATTCATTTGGGCCGATAGTCCGGAAAGGGGATTCGTGAGCAGAGCTTCGGCAGCAATTCTTGTTTTGCTTACGTTCTTGATAACAATGAATGCCTTGGCAATCTACCTCAGGAATAAATTTGAAAGAACCTGGTAAAAAATCAATTGGAAGCAGGGTAAACAACAGTTTTTTTTGTCAAGTGTTGAAATTGCCCCGATAAGTTCAATATTCAACACCGAGCACCAACAGCTGTGTAAAGAATGTTTTTTACTTTGTCAACTGACCAAGGTACTACCAACTACCCCGGATTTATTGAGGAATCTATGGACAATTCAGAATCTCTGGAAGAAGAGGAAACAATCGACATTTCGGAAGATGAAAATGTTGATGAAAATAATAAGGCGGATGACGAAAGTATTGGGTTATATACTGTAGTCAATCCAGAAATTTCTGCGGTCTTTTCCTATAATGGCAAGCAATTCCCAGTCAAAGCCGGAGAACGATGCAAAATCCTCGATCTGGAAATACCAGAGGTTGGGTCAGAGTTGACTGTTGATACTGTTATGATGGGTTCCGGATCAGAGTCGGTCATGGGGAATCCATACATACCTGATGCCAAAATTGTACTTGAATCCCTTGGATTAAGAACCAAGAAACTTATCAGTTTCAAGAAAAGACGCAGGAAAAGTTCTTCGAAAACAACCAGAGGATACAGGCAAAAATCGACCTTATTCATGATCAAGAGCATTGAAATACCCGGTTTGCCCAATTCCTATTGTCAGAAAAATATTTAACACTATTCTTTATCAACAGGTTAAATTCAACTTAGGAATAAATCATGGCACATAAGAAAGCTGGTGGTTCTTCACGGAATGGTCGAGACTCGGCAGGTCGACGACTGGGTGTAAAAAAGTTTGGTGGAGAGAAAGTAATTCCTGGAAATATACTGGTTCGTCAACGTGGTAATAAGTTCTGGGCAGGTGAGGGTACTGGTACCGGCAAGGATCATACCATTTTTGCTAAGACCGAAGGTCATGTATCCTTCTCGAAGGGTTATAAGGGAAGAAGTTTTGTGTCAGTTACACAAGGCTAGATTATCCAATCCCTCTTTTTTGGGTTTAACAAAAACCAATACCTCGCTTATCCACTCTAACCACATCAAAAGTATCCTGAGAATAAGGCTACGGGAAAAGTAGCCTTATATTGTATATTTATAAACTATAGAATTTTGATTTTCGATGCAATTCCTGGATTTAGCGAAAATTAAGGTACGCTCCGGTTCGGGAGGTAATGGAGCAGTCAGTTTTCGCAAGGAAAAATTTATTGAGTTTGGTGGTCCCGACGGAGGTAATGGTGGGAAGGGGGGAGATGTCATCATCAGAACCCAGGAAAGTCTCAACACCTTGATTGATTTTTCTTATCGGCGTAATTTTTTCGCTGGCAATGGCAAATCCGGTAGTGGTCGGCAAAGACATGGGGCGAATGGCAATGATGTCATATTAGATGTCCCGATTGGTACTGAAATCCTGGATGAATCACAGTCTGTCCTGCTTTTTGATTTGGTAACCAAGAATCAGCGGGTAACCTTACTTCAAGGGGGTACAGGTGGTTTTGGCAATGCCCACTTCAAGTCATCAACCAACCAAGCCCCTCGCATTGCAAATTCTGGCATGGCCGGCAGGGAACTCACCATCTATTTGCGTTTGAAAATCTTTGCTGATATCGGTCTGGTCGGATTACCTAATTCAGGCAAATCCACATTTTTGTCGGCTGTTTCGAATGCCAAACCCAAAAGTGGGGACTATCCCTTTACAACACTGTATCCCAAATTGGGATTTGTTAACAGGGACGATATCGATTTTACCATAGCGGATATTCCGGGTTTGATTAAGGGATCAAGTGAAGGCAAGGGCTTGGGTGTCAGGTTTTTGGGACATGTTGAGAGAAGTTCCGTTTTGTTGCAACTGATCGATGGTACCAGCAATGACCCACTGAAGGATTATGAGATTATCAATAATGAATTGGAAAGATACGGCAATGGACTTTCTAGCAAACCTAGGATTGTTGCTGTAAATAAAATCGATCAAATTGATTCTGATATGACAAAATTTTTGGAAAGACTTGCAACTGCAATCCCGTATAAATTATACTCGGTTTCTGCCCTGATGAAAACCGGTCTTGATCATTGTTTGGAGTACCTGGCACGAACGCTCCTGGATCAACAGTGTTCCAAGGAAGAACCTCATGAAGAAGTGAGTACCATATGGACACCCTGAAATCCTTTAAACAAGCCTCGAAAGTTATCATCAAAATTGGCTCCTCACTATTGATCAATGGTGAAACCGGTCAATTGAATGCCAAATGGCTGAGAACGCTTGCCGAAGATATTGATTATCTGAAGCAACAGGAGAAGCAAATCGTCATCGTTTCTTCGGGCTCAATAGCACTGGGTAGAAGAATTCTGGAATTTCCGACAGGAAAGTTGTCATTGGAGCAAACCCAGGCTTCTGCTGCTTGTGGGCAAATCAAATTGGCGGGTATGTATGAGGAAATACTGAAGCCTTTTGGGCATAAAACTGCACAAATCCTGCTGACACTGGATGACAATGATAATCGCAAGCGCTTTTTGAATGCCAGGGCAACAATGTCTACCTTACTTGCCATGGGGGTAGTTCCGATAATCAATGAAAATGACAGCATTGCAACAGATGAGATAAGGTTTGGGGATAATGATCGCCTTGCTGCCCAAGTATCGGTAATGATCGGGGCAGACATATTGGTACTTTTTTCTGACGTTGATGGATTGTACGACAAGGACCCCAGGAAACATTCTGAAGCTGTGCGATTGAAAACGGTTTCTTCAGTTGATTCAAAAATTTTTGCCATGGCTGGTTCAACAGGTACCGATCTATCAAGTGGTGGTATGAAAACCAAACTGATTGCAGCCCGAACGGCCATTAAAGCCGGTTGCGCCATGGTCATATCCGAAGGAAAGGTAAATCATCCTGTACAGCATTTGTTAAAAGGCGGAAACTGTACCTGGTTTATTCCTGAACACGATCCCCAAATCGCCAGAAAGCACTGGATTGCCTCTATGAAACCCAAGGGAAGTGTTTATATTGATGATGGTGCGGTTCAGGCCTTGCAAAGTGGCAAATCCCTTCTTCCGGCCGGAGTTCATAAAGTAGTTGGAACATTTGGTAGGGGTGATGCCGTTGATATAATTTCTCGCAAGGGCGAACGATTGGGTGCAGGACTGATTCGTTACAACAAAACCGAAAGTGAATTGATCAAGGGGCACAAATCCAGCGAAATCGAGCAAATTCTTGGTTTCCCGGGAAGGGCTGCCTTGATACACAGGGATGATATGTCTTGGTGAATATTGATGAATTGAGTGGATTGGTTAGATGGATACAATAGAACTTGTCAGGGATTTGGGGAAAAAGGCCAAACAGGCTTCCGGTATTCTGGCGATAGCTTCCTGTGATACAAAAAACAAGGCGCTGGAAAGGGCCCGAGAGGTTATCAACACAAATAGAAGTGCCATTATCGAGGCCAACAAGGAAGATC
>CAZHIL010000188.1:0-9848 GCA_964532985.1 uncultured Albidovulum sp.
TTTTCGTCAAGCAGTGGTCCCCATTGTACCATGGTCTTTTCGTTGTAATTGGTGATGTAATGAGCTATTGCTTCATCAACGGACCCGAGAAGAGCGTTCCGTTCGGCATCACTAAGGGAATTCAGGGCATCCGTATTCACGACGACAGGACAATTGACCGTACCCGGATTGAGATTCGTAGTCCACCACTTGGCACTTTCGACCGTACCAAAAGACATGTGGGCATGCGGAGCAAAGGCCACCGCCGATACGACACCGCTGTCAAGTGCCTGACGAACTTCGGTTGCTGACATTGAGGTCGGAACAGCACCGATGGATTTCATGGCCTGTCCGATACCACCGGTTGCCCTGACGGCCAGCCCTTCAAATTCTGCAAGTGTTCTAGGACCATTGCCAACTCCTGCAATATTGTACTGCGGCAAGGGGGAGGGCATCAACAGGGTAGCATTCCACCTGGCAAGATCTTCAATGGCTGCTGGATGCTGGTAAATGGCCTGTGAAATTTCCACTTCCTGCTCAAGCGATGAGACACCGAGAAACGGAAGTTCCAGAACAGTAATGGAAGGATTTTTATCGTAATGGTATCCAGCGCAAAACTGTGCCATCTCGAATGCACCAATTGAAATTCCATCCAGGTTTTCTCTGTTGTTGGACAATCCGCCATAAGACAGGTTGAGGGTAAATTCACCACCCGTCTTTTCACTGACAAGTTCGGCAAGTTTCTCGACATGCTCGGTAAATGCCCGGCGTGTACCCCACAGGGACACGTTCCATTCGGTAGCCATGGCTTCGCTGACCAGAACCATTGACAAACAGCCTGCAATAGCGTGTTTCAAATATTTTGCTAACATATGTTTCTCCTAATTTATGCAACCAACCCAACACGATCGATTGGTTTAAGAATAACATGCTATATTCGATGGTATTTAATGTCAATTCATTTGACGGAACATACTCGGTAAGAATATCTCTGCAAAACCAGTCTCAGATTGATTGAATTAAACCTGGAAATTTTTTCCCATCATGGCAAACAGGGTGGCATTTCCTCCTGCTGCTGTAGTGTCCGTACAGACAAGGCGTTCATGAAACAGAAACTCCTCCATTTCGGTTGTTGCAACCAGCGGGATAAATTTATCCATATGTTCTGCCAAGGAAGCTCTTGTCAGCCTCAGATCTTCCTCATCACTCCATAAAGCGACAACCTCGAAGCCATTTAAAGTTGCCAAATGTTCTCGGTCGAGGAAACCCGAAATAGCATACTTGCCTTTGGCATCAGGACAAATCTCAACTGCGGTACATCCAGCTTTAGAAGCAATTTTTGCCTGGTTTTCACAATCTTGCGAGGTTGGTCCCAAACATAATACGATGCCACGTGGAAAATAGTTCATTTGGTTTGTCTCACCGGTGGGGCCAGGAAAGTTCTCTGTTTTTACTTTCGGGATATCCCTTTTCACCCGGTTAATGAGATTCTGTGCATCAGCAGGATCAACTAAAGTCACATCAGTATTATCGGATGGATGAAGAGGTAAATCCTTTTTCGTAAAACTTTTGACCAAACCTGGCCCCCCGGCCTTGGGACCAGTTCCGGATAATCCTTCTCCGCCGAAAGGCTGAGATCCAACGACCGCACCAATTTGATTTCTGTTTACATACATATTGCCAATCTTCAGCTTATCGGTAATTGCCTTGACTCGACGGTCAATCCGTGAGTGCAAACCAAAAGTTAAACCGAAACCTCGGGAATTTATCTCCTTGATGATCTTTTCAAGATTTGAAATTTCAAAGGTACATACGTGTAGAACCGGGCCGAAAATTTCTTCCTTGAGATCATCAATACCCTGAACCCTGATGACTGTCGGACCTACAAAATATCCATGAGAAGGGGTTGAACACTTTTTGAGTATTCGACCATTATTTTCCGCATCCTTGAGGTATTTTGTGATTTTAGTGTATGAGGCTTCATCAATCAGTGGTCCTATATCTGTATTTGTACTCCAGGGATCACCAATCCTTAATTGATCCATGGCACCAAAAAGCATGGTAAGAAAGGTATCTTCAATATCCTTTTGCAGATATAGAATTCTCAAGGCGGAGCATCTTTGGCCGGCTGATTGAAAAGAGGAGATGATAATATCTCTCACCACCTGTTCGGGTAGTGCAGTGCTATCCACTATCATAGCATTCAATCCTCCGGTTTCGGCAACAAAACAGGCTGATGGATGCAGGTGCTTGGTCATATTCATTTGGATTATTTGTGCCGTTTCAGTAGATCCCGTAAATGCCACACCTGATACTCTGGGATCAGAAACAATCCGGGTTCCGACTTCCGACCCTTCACCGGGAGTAAGTTGCAAGACATTTTTCGGCACTCCAGCCTCATGCAAGAGGCTAACAGCCAATTCAGCAATTAGGGGAGTTTGTTCGGAAGGTTTGGCAATAACACCATTGCCACCAGCCAAGGCACCTGCAATTTGACCGGTAAAAATGGCAAGAGGGAAGTTCCAGGGAGAGATGCAACTGATTATACCGGCAGGTTCGCAAGAATCTTCCATTGTTGTCGCCTGATAAGCATAATAACGCAAGAAATCCACAGCCTCCCTCAATTCACCAATGGCATCATTGATTGTTTTCCCGGCCTCCCTGCAAAGCAAGGCAAAAATTTCAGGAGCATTATCTTCGTATAGATTTGATGCCTTGGCTAATGCATCGGCCCTCTCCCTGTCATTGGATTGGAACCAAGGGGAGGTGTTTTCCAATACATTTGATACATCCGAATTGGAAGAAAATTTACTATAACCGACGATGTCCTTTGGGTTGGAGGGATTTGATATGGTCTGGACCAGAGAATTGTTTTCATCAGCAGATTTTGTTGCTGATTGGTTCCATTGGTGTGTATGGTACGGTTTTCTTGAGGTTTCAATTTCTTCCAGGGCCCTTGGATTGCGAATATCCCAACCTCTGGAGTTTTTACGTTCAGGTTCAAACAAACCTTCTGGCGGCCTAACCACCTGCAGGTTTCTTTCTCTGGCTTTTTTCAGTAAATCAAATGGATCAGAAACAATATCACTAGCTTGTAGTTTGGGATCGGCGAGTTGATTGAGAAAAGAACTGTTTGCCCCATTTTCCAGCATTCTTCGGGCAAGATACGGCAGAAGCTCCTTGTGTTCACCAACAGGGGCATAAATTCTGCATTTGGTATTATGCCTAGATCTAATGATCTCGTGAAGGGCTTCCCCCATACCATGCAGGCGTTGAAATTCAAAGGGTTGATCTTCCTTGGCAAATTCCAGAATACTGGAAACGGTGTGAGCATTGTGTCCGGCAAATTGTGGATAAATCCTGTCCGTCATGTTAAGTAATTTTCTGGCACAACAAAGATAGGATACGTCAGTTCCAGCCTTGTTTGTATAAACTGGAAAATCCTCCAGCCCATCCAGTTGGGCTTTCTTAATCTCATAATCCCAATAGGCTCCCTTGACCAGTCGAACGGCAATTTTCCTATCCAATTCCTGAGTTAATTGGTATAGCCAATCAATGACAAATGGTGCTGATTTTCCATAGGCCTGTACGACAATCCCAAATCCATCCCAATCCTCTAATTCCGGAGATGAAAGAACCTTTTTTATCACTTCCAGGGATAGTTCAAGTCGATCTGCTTCTTCCGCATCGATACTAATTCCCATGTTGGCATCCTTGGCCATTAGGGAAAGGGTTTCGACCTTGTCAACCAACTCAACCAATACACGGTCTCTTTGGGTCCATTCATATCTGGGATGAATGGCAGAAAGTTTGATTGAAACACCATGATTGTCCCTGAAATCAGTAGAGATGCAGTTTGGGGCCAGTGAAGTTATTGATTCCTTGTAAGCTTCAAAGAAAAACTCAGCATCCCTTTCAGTTAGTGCCGCTTCACCGAGCATATCATAGGAGTAGAGGTACCCCATTTTTTCAGCCACACTTGAGCGGTTGATTGCTTCACCCATAGTTTTACCAAGAACAAATCTCCCTGCCATCTTTTTGACGGTAAACCTTGTTGCAAAACGAACGAAAGGAGTCGTTTTCCATTTGAGAAACCTTCTAGGCCAACCACTAATTCCCTGCCTGGTAGTTCCTTGAACACAAAAACTGGCAAAGTGAAGTCCGATTGTCAGCAGATTTACGAGCCAGGTGGAGGAATTTCCTCTTTGGGTACTCCAATCGACAGAATTCAGCTTGTCCGCAATGAGGGCATCTATATTATGTCTATCGGGCACCCTCATGAGGGCTTCAGCAAGGCGCAAGATCGCAACACCACCCTTGGTTGCCAACCCATACTGAGCCAAAATCGAGTCCAACAAACCAACTTTGGAAGAGGATTTGATTTCATGGACTAGCCCTTCTGCATCCTGGCAAATCTTTTCCCTTGTCTGGAGTGGAATTGCTGCCTCAGATATCAAATTATTCAGTAATTGATTTTCTCCTCCTACCTTGGCAGAAAGTTGTTCCGATCTGATATTGTCAAGGACTCGTGTCAATTTCCAACTCTAGAAATACAAATTTATAGGGGGGCCACAATCGAATATTCCTCAATTTACATTTGTGTTGTGTTGTAAAATTACCAATTTTTTTAGTATAGGTAAAAAAATTATTCAAGCAAACAAAATATCTTTGGTAATAAACATAATAAGTTCGGGTGTATCTAGAAATACTACCAAAGGGTTTTCTTGCAAAACGTTATCTAAACAACCTTGCACATTGATCAAACTGGAAAATTGGTGTCGGATGTAGGAAATTTTACAAAAACTATATGCTTGACTAACCCTCTATAAAGGTCTAATACCTTTTTGGATTGGTGGGATTTTCCTACTGTGATATACTTGGGCAACCGAACAATCCGAGTAACTTTATGAACTCAAGGGAGTAAAATTATGAAAATCATTTTCAATTATTTGTTCAAGATGATGATGCTACCAGCAATATTCATTTTATCTGTTACAATGGTACAAGGGGATACAATCAAAATTGCACTGGCTGAAACACCATCCGATGAGTTGGCAGCTTTCTTCGTGGCACTCGACAGGGCCAGGGCGAATGGACTGGATTACGAATGGACAGCGTTCTCTGATGAGGAACTTGCCATTCAGGCAGTCCTGAGTGGTGAAATGGATATTGGATTTGGCACTCCATATGCAGCCATGCAACGGTCAAAAGCACCCCTACGAATTATTTTCCAGCTATCCAAGTTGAAATTCTTCCCGGTCACAAACAAGAATTACAATTCACTCGAAGATTTGGACGGGGAGCCAATTTTACTACACTCAAGGGGTGGCGGTACAGATTCCATAGCAAATGTAATTGAAGATAAGGTTGGTATAAAATTCGGGCAACGTTCCTATGTTCCGGGTTCTGCCAACAGGGTAGTTGCATTGGTAGCCGGACAGGCCGATGCCACCATTATTGACCTGTCAAACAAAAACAAGGTAATGCGGCAGCATGGGGATAAATTCAATGTGTTACCCATGTTCGATGTAGAGGCTTCGGATGAGGCGCTTTTTGCCAATCTTGAATGGATCATGGAAAATGAGGAACAGGTCCAAATTTTTGTAAATGCCCTTTGGAGTGTATGGAACGAAATGAATGCCGATCCAACCATCATAAGTAAGGAAACCGATCCCAATGGTCCAATTGGACAGCTCCCACCGGAAATCCTGGGCAATCTGGACAACTTCTATATGGAAGCGGTAGCAGGTGGTCTATATGATCCAAATGGTGGTGGACGTAAGGCTGCCATGGCTGATATGGAGTGGTATAGTCAAGCTGGGCAGTTGGAAGGGGATCCGTCAACATTGAACATTGAGGATTTCTGGTATCTAGCACCGCTTGATGAGGCAACCAAGTAAATTATCAGGTACGGTTTCACCTGGTAACGGGTGAAACCGTGTAAACCGTGAATTCATGCAAAACCAATGAATAGATCACTTAATCTTAAACTGTTATCAGCAATAGTTGTTTTTGGTATCTGGGAAATTGCCGGTCGAATCCCGATCAGTTATGGATTTCCGACATTTTTTGAATCGATGATTGCACTATTCAGCATGCTCATTGATGGCACACTATTACTGGCTTATTTGGACACTCTCAGACCCTTGGTGGTAGGAATACTTATTTCTGCATTCCTCGGGATTGCCCTAGGTTTGTGGATTGGTTTGAGCAACTGGTTCGACTGGCTGGTTTCACCCATATTCATTATAATGCAGGCAGCACCTTTGGCGGCCCTAATTCCACTCCTTGTCATGGTCTACGGGATTGGCCTGACTTCAAAGGTGTTTGTTGTTTGCATCATGGCCATGCCTGTAATCGTTTTAAATACAGCAGGTGCTGTTCGTAACACTCCAGTAAATCTGAAAGAAATGGCAGCTTCTTTTCTGGGTACTGACAAGGATATCATACTAAGAGTGATAATCCCCTCGGCTTCACCGATTATTTTTTCTGGTCTGCGGCTTGGTATTTCAGCCGGTTTCATTGGAGCAATCCTGGCTGAATTGAAGATTACACCCACTGGTGTTGGAGATATCATAACTTTCAGCCGATCAATAGCTGACTATCCGAGCATGTATGCAGCAATTTTTTCGATTATTTTGCTTGCCGTCTGTTTCCTAAATCTCCTGGAAATAATTGAACGAACCCTCTTCAGGGGGAATGTACGTGGTTACGTTTCGGATTGAAACTAGTTTATCCTAGGGAGAATTGATGGAAATCGCAGTATCAACTAGAAATATTTCCAAGACATATCCGGGAAATGTGGAAGCACTCCGGGATCTTTCATTGGAATTTCCAAGAGGACAACTGACATCACTGCTTGGACCATCTGGGTGCGGAAAAACCACTTTGTTGAAGATTATTTCGGGTTTGCTCGAACCCACTTCCGGTGAGGTTGAGGTGAATGGCAAACCGGTTACCGGTCCTGGTCCTGACCGGGCTTTTGTTTTTCAGGATTTTGCCCTGCTTCCTTGGGCAGATGTATTACGAAATGTAGCATTTGGGCTTGAACTTCGTGGAGTCTCTGTTTCGGATAGGGAAGATATTGCCCAACAGCATATCAAGAATGTTGGGCTTGATGGCTTCGAAAGGAGTTTTCCCCATGAATTGTCAGGGGGTATGCGACAACGCGTTGGTTTGGCCCGGGCTCTTGCAGTTGAAAGTGAAGTCTTGTTGATGGATGAGCCATTTTCTGCCGTTGATGAACAAACCCGACGCAAGTTTCAGGAGGATTTGCTTGGTTTGGTCGAGAGGGAAAACAAGACCTTTATCTTTGTTACCCATTCCATCGAGGAAGCCGTTTACGTCTCCGACCAAATTGCAATACTGTTACCCCGGCCAAGCAGGGTCCATGAAATCCTCCGTCCGGAGAATTTAAGGAGCAAAGGAGTTTTAAACATCCGTAGGGATCCCGAGTATCTAGATACGGTGGACCGGATTTGGGACTCATTGCGTTCGTATGTGGAATAGCTTGTAATGTTTATCAATGGTATCAGATTACCTGGCATGTCATCACTGATTATCTGGGGATTGTTGTGGGAACTTGTTGGACAATCAGGACTAACCTTTTTTCTACCGCCCCTATCGGAAATTCTGATTACCCTCTATGAAATTGGGGACTCACCTGCTTTCCTCACGGCCTTGAAGGAAACCGCACAGGCTTTCACTATCGGTGTGGGTGCTTCTATATTGATTGGTATTCCAGTTGGGATATTGATGGGGAAAAACCGCCTGTTGGACGAGTTGCTCCTTCCTTGGGTCAATATCTTTCTGAGTGCTCCCCTAACAGCTTTGGTTCCTGTCTTGATGGTTCTTTTTGGTTTTGGCATGAGATCCATAATCATTACGACCTCCCTGTTCGCCATCTGGATCATCATTTTGAATTCCAGAGCCGGTGTTCTGCAGATCAATCGTTCGCTCGTTGAAATGGGACGATGTTTTGGTGCCACCCCATTGGCTGCCTTCATAAAAATTTATTTCTGGGCAGCCCTTCCTGAAATTCTGGGTGGTGTACGAATTGGAATAATCCGTGCGGTCAAGGGGGTAATAATCGGCCAACTCCTGATCTCACTGGTAGGCTTCGGAGCCTTGTTTGAACTCTATTCGGCAAATTTCCTTATGAGCCATTTTTGGGCAGTACTTATTGTATTATTTGCCCTTGCTTTTACTATTTCCGAGTTGCTGGCTGCTTTGGAACGTAAGTTTTCCTATTATGCCGCCAACCGATAAGTCGGATCATATCCACATATTTCAAATGACTTTCGTGGAAAGGGTATCCAATCCTTCAATAATAACCTCTAATTCATCGCCCTTTTGAACTGCTGAAACTCCTGCGGGTGTACCGGTAAGAATAACATCACCCCCCACAAGTTCAAAATATTCCGAAAGATAGGAAATCAATTCAGGAACCTTCCAGATCAATTGGTTTAAATCACCATCCTGACGTACCACACCATTGACCTTCAGTGAAATCCTACCTTCCGAAAGATGGCCAACATCCGATGCAGGATGAACCGGACCGATCGGTGCCGATCTTTCAAACGCTTTGCTAATCTCCCAAGGCCTGCCAAGTTTCTTTTGCTGTGCCTGAATATCACGTCGGGTCATATCCAGCGAGGGAGCATAACCATAAACATGATCAAGTGCCTGATCGACAGGAATATTTACGCCTCCTGATTTCAGTAGCACTGCCAACTCAACTTCATGATGGACATCTGAAGTTTTTTCAGGATATGGAAACTCTCCCGAAATATCGAGATTGCTGGCATTTTTCTGGAAGAAAAATGGATCCTCCCGATTTGGATCATGCCCCATTTCTATCGCATGGTCGGCATAATTACGACCAACGCAGTAGACTCGATTTACCGGGAATCTGGCTTTAGTACCTACGATTGGTAAGGTGGTCATAGGTTTGTGTTCGAAAGGAAATTGTGACATAAGGAACTCATACACCTTGAATTTTTCTTGAAATGGCAAGGTTCACCCATCCTGAATACAATACAAAATGGTGTGTAAACCTTTTTGGTATGCTAGTTATTGCTTGGGGAATTACAAGTTGTGACCGGAAATTACCCTAGGACACCTCACGCCAAGTCTCAAAATTAGGTCAAATGAATCTGGTGATTTTATTTGCACATTAAGTACTGGTTACAACCAGGATGGAATAATATCCCTGTTAATCATGTCCGTGATGGTCGGAGATTCTTTTATACAGGCCCATTTATCTCCCTTGACCAATATTTCTGCAACAGCAGGTCTGGTATTGTATTCCGAAACCATGACGGTGGAATAGGCACCGGCAGTCATGAAAGCCATCAGGTCATCTGGCTCAAATTCAGGTAGGTTCCTGTTCTCGGCGAAGGTGTCACTGGACTCACATATCGGACCGACCACATCGAATTTTTTGTTTCCCTTATCGATTGTTTCCCTTATGGGTTTTATCTCATGGTATGAGGAATACATTGCTGGTCGAATGAGATCATTCATGGCAGCGTCAATCACAAGAAAATCCCTGTTTTCACCTTTCTTTCGATAAAGTACCTTGGCAACCAAAATTCCCGAGTCTGCAACGATGAATCGACCGGGTTCAATTTCGATTTCCAAATTCATATCACCAAATAAATTTCTTACCAGCTGGGAATAATCGCCAACCTTGGGAGGATTATCATGTATCGGATGATAGGTTACACCCAGTCCACCACCCAAATCCAGCCTAGATATTTGCAGGTTCTTTTCCCGTACGAGAGAAGCAACCTTTCCAAAGGCTTTTTCATAGGGCCTCAGGGAAGTAATTTGTGAACCGATATGAATATCCAAACCCAGTAAGTTGA
>CAZHIL010000189.1:0-2723 GCA_964532985.1 uncultured Albidovulum sp.
CCAGTTGTCCAATGCAGCCTGCAGGGTTGGGGCAATGCCAGTGGCATCAGCATAAGTCCGCAAGTCCCTGGTTACAACAACCAGTTGCCCGTCGAGGGTTCCGTCATTTAATGAAGCTAGTTTCACTCTATTGTCTCCTGATCTCCAAACCGTCCCTGGCAATCACGGTTTTTCCCTTCCATGTCTTGGCAATTTCGTCCAACCATTCCTGTTCATTGATACCCTTTGGAGTAACAGGTACCAAATGGTTTAACACTAGTAAATCAACCCCTGCACCATGGGCAATCCTGCCGACATCTTCAACCTGCGTATGACTTGCGAACAGATGCTTTTCCAGGCTTTTGGCACTATTGGTAATCCTAATCAGTTCCTTGATACCGCTTGCCAACATGGCCTCATGAATCAGTATGTCACTTCCCTGGGCAAATTCCATTAAGGGTGTGAAATAGGCTGTATCCGCTCCAAAAGTTACCTTCCACCCATCATGTTCCATTTTCAAGGCATAACATTCTTCTACCGGTGGATGTGGCACTTTCAGGGCAGTTACCCGAGGAGTATCTGCCAGAACCAGCCCTGCCCCATATTCATTGATCAGTACCAACTCCCGCAAATCCGGTCGACCTTCGTCATCAATTCTAAGATTTATATCGAATTGGAGTGATTGATAGAAATGATCAAGATATTCCGTTGTACCTTCCGGTCCGAAAATCGTGATTCGTTTGTTCAGATTGGTTGTCCAGGCAGTATGAACGAGAGGACCAAGTTCCAGAATATGATCAGAATGCAAATGGGTTATAAAGATATAATCTATGTCAGCAAGTTTGATGCCGGCATCAACCAATCTGGAAGTAACCCCCAGACCACAATCCACCACACAAACCTTGCCTGCGATCTCAAGGAGGTTGGATGTGGGCATTCTTGCCGTTGTTCGCAGGGATGGCCCACCCTTGGATCCCAATATTACCAATCTGTCGACTGTCACTCGCCTATCCTCAGGAAAATATCTTGGAATGGATCAGGATTTGCCCGAGAATTTTTTCTCAAGGGAAGCCCAACAGTCAATATAATCAGTTTGAAGTTGAGCTTCAAATGCTGCAAATTCCGTCAGATGTTGCGGGAACCTTGTCTCGAACATGAAACTCATGGTATTTTCGAGTTTCGAGGGCTCCAGATTGACCGTGGTTGCTGCTTCAAATGCCTCCTTATCGGGTCCATGGGGAAGCATCATGTTGTGCAAACTCATGCCTCCAGGAACAAACCCTTCAGGCTTGGCATCATAAATACCATGAATATTGCCCATGAGTTCCGACATGATATTCTTGTGATACCAAGGTGGACGAAAGGTATGCTCGGCAACATTCCATCTATCCCTGAACAGGATGAAATCAATATTAGCCGTGCCTGCAAACCCTGAAGGTGCGGTTAGAACCGTATAGATGGAGGGATCGGGATGATCGAATAAAATGGCGCCCACCGGTGAAAATGTTCGCAGATCATATTTGCAGGGCGCATAGTTTCCATGCCAGGCAACGACATCCAATGGGGATTGATTAATGGTACTGGCATGAAAGGCTCCACACCATTTCACGACCATTCTGGAAGGTATTTCCCTATCCTCGAAGGCTGCCACGGGAGTCTTGAAATCCCTCGGGTTGGCAAGGCAATTGGCACCGATCGGCCCCCTGTTGGGTAAATCGAATTTTGAACTGTAATTCTCACAGACAAACCCTCTGGCTGGACCGGAAAGCACTTCCACCCGAATTACCATTCCCCTTGGAATAATGGCTATTTCCTGGGGTTGCAAATCAATGATTCCCAATTCGGTGCAAAATCGTAATTCTCCCTGTTGGGGCACTATCAGCATTTCCGAATCGGCTGAATAGAAATATTCATCCTCCATTGATTCGGTAATGACATACACATGGGCGGCCATTCCGGTTTGGGTATTGACATCTCCAGCGGTGGTCATGGTTTTCATGCCGGTTAGAAAGGTTGTCGGACTATCCTCGATGGGAAGCGGGTTCCACCGATATTGACCAAGAGATATTATATCATCATTAATGTTGGGGGCCGTTTTCCAATAGGGTAATTCAATTTTTTCATATCTCGTTGAATGGCGAACCGAAGGTCTGATCCGATAGCACCATGTTCGTTCATTCTGTCCCCGGGGTGCAGTAAAGGGCGTTCCCGACAATTGCTCGGCATATAAGCCATATGTACAATTCTGGGGACTGTTCTGTCCCTGAGGGAGAGCGCCCGGCAATGCTTCGGTCTCAAAATCATTCCCAAATCCGGGCATATAGTCTTCTGCAGATCTGGCCCGGGTCTGATTCGTCAATTTATGCTTTCCATCCAAAAATTGATCCATTTTTTTGATCCTATTTTTGCCAACTGTTAAAATTATAGTCCAATTAGTTGCAGTTGCAACTAATTTTATTTGCTTCTGAATATTGTAGAAACAAAAATGAAAAATATCTTCATTGTTAATTCGAATATATTCTGATCTGGGAGATAAAGGAATATAGATCAAAAGTTATTGACCAGGACAAGATCATAATTTGAAATATTACCCAGATTCTTGAATGACAGAGTATAATCTATCAAACTTTTTGCCTTACCAGGTCAGTGCTTTGGCTGGAAAACTAAGCCGTGAACTGGAAAAAAGATATAATCTCGATCACCATTTGACCGTACCTGAATGGCGTGTCTTGTTCCACCTGTCT
>CAZHIL010000190.1:0-31585 GCA_964532985.1 uncultured Albidovulum sp.
ATGCTCCCGAAAATGAATTCGTCCTTGTAGAGTCAAATAACTACAAGGCCGAATTTCTGAAACATGTTACGCTTAAGCTTGGCCTCAATGCAATTGTGCAAAAATCAAGGGTGGAAGATCTGACACCACAAAATGCCAACATCGTATCAGCAAGGGCAGTCACCACTCTCACCACTCTGATCCAGTGGTCAGAAAAACATCTGGCCGAGGATGGAAAGGCACTATTCCTGAAAGGAAAAAACGTAAGCAATGAGTTATTAGAAGCCTTTGAAGAATGGGATTTCGACCATGCAAAAAAGGCTAGTTGGACGGACCAAACAGGTTCAGTGCTGATTGTCGAGAACATCAGGAAAAAAGGCTAAAACCAAAGCTGGCTAGTTCAGGAAAAAGTCCTTGATCTGCTTTTCCGCCTTGATAACACTCTGTTCGTCCTGACCTCGGACAACAACATTTGAGCCATAGGTGGTCCCAGAGGCATTGTTCTTGAAAAAGGGGTAGGAACCTATGCTGACAGAGGGCCATTCTTTGGCTATCCTTCCCAATTCATGGGCAATTTCCCCTTCAGGGCGATTTATGGTGATCGTTCTTGACAATTGTGGCTTTCCAGAGGGCAGTTCAGGGATAACCTCACTTACCATGGCCCGAAATATTTTTGGAACACCCGCCATGACATAAACGTTCCCGATATTGAATCCGGGAGCACCAGAAACACTGTTCTTGATAAGTTTTGCTCCTACGGGAATTCGTGCCATTCGCAAACGGGCTTCGTTCAATTCAAGACTTTGTGCCTTGGCCCGGGCCTCAATCAAGGCTTTGGCTTCGCTGTTGACAACAAGCTTGGTTGAAAAAGCCTCTGCCACAGCATCAGCTGTAATATCATCATGTGTTGGGCCAATTCCCCCACTCGTAAATATGAGGTCGAATTTATTTCTTAATTCGTTCAAGGCAGAAGCAATTGTGGGAACAACATCAGGAACAATCCTTACTTCCATCAGATCTACACCCTTCTCACTCAAGGATTTGGCAATAAAGGCAACATTCATGTCCTGTGTCCTGCCGGACAAGACCTCATCACCAATTACCAAAAATGCAGCAGTGGGATTTCCTGTATCACTCACCATAACAATCGTGCCTCATTATCAACAACTGACCCAATAAACCTTCTTGCCAATTCAAAACTCATTCGTCGTCGGTAAAAACCATCCTTGCGTATACCTTTGAAAGGGGTAAGGAACAAGTCACAGGTCTCATTCCTGAAAGTATTGATTTTTCCGTTCAAGATTGAAACCGCAGCTGGGATGTTCTCAATGCCACACTCAATTCTCACAAAATATCTGGAAGAATCCTTGACCGGGTACTGATGAATCTCTTCCACACTGCAAAACCTGATGGATGGCTCCCAGGTGTTATCAAAGGCAATCAGTCCCAGCTTGCCAAGGGGATCATTGAAGGTAATTTTACAGCCTTTCCATGGAATTGGCAGATGTGTTTCCAACAAACTCAGGTTTCCAATAAATCTGTTATCATAATAGATGCAGGTATCCTGGACATCATCCTTGTCGAATAGAGCAAGGCAAACAGGATTATCTGTATCGTTGAAAATACTCTCGCTATGCAGCAATATGTATCTGGATAATCGTTTTCTGAACAGGTTACTATGCAGAAAAGATGCTGGAATCAATGCTGCCACATAATCGCAATGTTGAAGACAAAGGCAGAGACAGTGCTTGTAGAGATCATCATATTGGCTATCGGGAAAGGAGAGTTTTAGTCTTGTTGCCGAGTTTTTGGCCAGCCAAGGTGGATTGGTAATACAAACATCATAACCCCTTGGAAAGGCAACAATGGTATTCCGGGGTACCACATCGATATCTGCAGGTGCGATATCGAACGAGTCGGAATAATTACACATGCCAATCGATTGCAACGATCTTATGATATGATTTGCTCCTGCAAAGGGCTCCAAGATTTTTCTGCTGGAGAGCCCGATGCTGTTGGCCCAGTCAATAAAAGGAGCAAGAGAAAAAGGATTACCCAAGGTATAGTACTGACCTTTGGTCCTCTTGGTTAAATCCTTTTCTACAATCTTTTCCACCAACTACCAACTTGATTGAGTTTGTTTTTGTGGCTAAATCGCCAATAACTATCAAGATAAATAATCAATTTTTTCTGGTATAGAACCATCAAGCAAGACAGTTAAAATTCAGGAGTAACAAACAATGAATACATCGAATGTAGCCTTGATCATAGGTGGAGGAAGTGGCATGGGAGCTGATGCTGCAGAGATTCTTGCCCAATCTGGCTTCAACATAGGAATTTTATCTTCTTCCGGTAAGGGAGAGGCCCTTGCCAACAAACTGGGAGGCGTTGGAGTAACAGGAACAAACAAGAGCAGTAGTGATATCCAGAACCTTGTTGATAAAGCAGTTTCCAAATGGGGACGAATAGATGTGGTTGTAAGTTCAGCCGGCCATGGACCGAAGGGGGATATACTTGAAATCAGTGACGAAAACTGGCATGAGGGGATGGAATTCTATCTTATGAATGTCATTCGTGTGGCACGAATAGTAGCACCGATCATGGTCAGGCAAGGCGGTGGAACATTTATCAATATATCTACTTTTGCCGTATTCGAACCTGATCCTCTATTTCCAACATCTGGTGTATTTCGGGCTGGTTTGGCCAGTTTCACCAAACTGTTTTCCGACAAATTTGCCAAGGAAAATGTTCGCATGAACAATATACTGCCAGGATTTATTGACAGTCTTCCTGAAACCGAAGACAGACGGGTACGTATTCCCATGGGGAGATATGGTAATACAAGCGAAGTTTCCTCACTGATAAATTATCTTGCTTCCGAAGAGGCAGCCTATGTTACAGGCCAGAACATACGTATTGATGGTGGTTTGACCCGCTCAGTCTAAGCATCTGTTTTTAATTTACTTGGCCACGCTCAATGCTTAACAAGCAAGGGAGATTGTCAAAGTATTCAAAAGGTCCTTTTCGAAACAAGATCCGCTCCCGACTTTGACACTATTATCCTAGTCCAACCCCAGCCACTTCCAATTCCCAACCGTTTATTAACATAAGAAATGTTATCGGCCTTTTGGATTTCTCTCGTCAGGGATTGATATGTTAAGTTGGATCCGGGTAAATTGCTGACGTATTTGTCATGGAACTCTTACCCTTCCCGTTCAATTCATTGAGATTCCCTGGCCTTGTCAATTTACAACTGCACCTGAGATTTTATCTCCCATTTTCTGTACGCAGTATTATCCCGGCAAGCCGGGATCTGCCACTCCAGCTATTTGATGATCATTACAGAGCAAGATGGAATTTCCCATGGCGGTTTTTGTACCCATGTTGAGTTTGGACCATTTTCTCGGTGAAAACCCTTGCTTTTTTCCGGAAGTAATTATATCTTGTGGACTATGCCGGAGTCTGAAAAAACCATTGATCTTGACCGCAGGCTTTCGGTTCTGGAGGAACGCATGAATGCAATGAACGAAAGCTATGACCGGGGCTGGAAACTCCTTGAAGCCAAGATGGGAGAGGCAGCGGCCGGCATGAGGGAAGACAATGCCAGACGGGATGCAGAATTTTCCAAACTCCGGGAGGACATTGCCAAACGTGATACCGCCAATACCCGCTGGCTGATTGCGGTGATTACCGCTGCCACGGCAATCATCATTGCCGTCATGGCTGTTTTATTATCAGCATCGTGAGTTTCAGAAGCTGGAAATTCTCCAATTTCACCTGAAATCCAAGGGGATTTCATAAGCCTGTCTGTATTGGATGAACGGATGAACACGATAACCGAGAGCTATGACCGGGACTGGAAACTCCTTGAGGCCAAGATGGGGGAAGACAATGCCAAGAGAGATTCCGAATTTTCCAAACTCCGTGAGGATATTGCCAAGCGGGACACCAACAACACTCGCGGGCTGATAGGTGTAATCATTGCTGTTTTGTTGTCCACCACCTAAATAAACCATAGTTACCAAAAACCCCAGCCCTCTTCCTCGCTCGTATAAGTGTTTTATGCATACTCTGCGGTTCATGTAAACGGTCCCTGGTGTGTTACCTTCGAGTTTGAAGACGGAGTTGCCTATATGGTCAACTATGAACTATACCACTAGGAGGTAAAAAATGATGAAACGCAATTCCAACATTGCATGCAACGAGGTGACAAAATGAATCGACCGGTAAGGGAAATATTGAAAGAAGTGAGGAAGTTGGCCATAGAGTATTACGAAGCGACAGGAAAACCTCTCGGGGCAACAGGTGAAATTGGAGAATTTACAGCTTCAGAAATCATGGGATTGGAGTTGACTGGGGCTCGCCAGGAGGGGTTTGATGCAATTAGACCTTCTGATGGATTCAAAATTCAGATAAAAAGCCGAAAAGCTGTTTCCGGTCGAACCGGAAAAATAGATACTGACAAGGAATTCGACAGTGTCATGCTGGTTCTACTCGGAGAAGACTTTGAAGTTCGGGAAATCTGGGAGGCAGGACGGGATTCCGTAATCACCAGGCTTGATGAACCGGGTTCAACAGCACGGAATGAGAGAAGACAAATGAGTATAAATCAATTCAAGAGAATTGCCACAAAGGTATGGCCATCCTGAAGTTCATCAAGCGTATAGACCCCTTTTTGAATCCTGGTGAAGATATGGAATATCCAAATAAATTCCCGACCCACAGACATCCCCCGGAATTCTGGGAAGAGCTTGGAAGGTGCATAGCAACATTCGGCTGTCTGGAATATGCATTGTTCCAGGCCTGTTTTTTGTTAACAGGCAATAAGGTTTTCCCATTAGAAACCCACTCCTTTGAAGTAATGAAGGAAAAGCTCAGTGAGTGGGAAAGCGAGGTGGGTAAGGCTCTATCGGATCCACTAAGGCCGTTGATCAATAAATTTGAAAAAGCAATAAGGGATTATCCCAATGCAAAAACGGATGGCTTGGAAGAATTGTTGGATCATCTCAAGGAAGGGGTGGATATCAGAAACATGCTTTGCCACTCTTTTTGGCCATCTCCTGACAGGAAAGGTTTTACAAAACCCTTCTACTTCAAAAGGGATTTTGAATATTTTGATACACCCGTCAATTTGGCCTTTTTGAGGCAAACACGGCAACATACAACAGAGCTTATTCGTTTGGTCTTGATTATGGTAGCTTCAAATGGGTTGGAACTTCCCGGTACTGGTAACCCCTTGCAGGATATTTTGTAACTAATCACGACCGCTCCAAAGATACTACACCCCAATCCATCAGCTCCATCCCTTGCCCGCATGATCGTCTGCCGGCTTGTTTTCATACTTCTCGCGATGGCAGAGACCGTCTCCCCGCCATCGAACCTGCCCCTTAACTCCTGCCTCTGATCAGAAATAGAGGGTATCGGTAAGATCAAATGTTTAAGCAGAACAAACATTTTTTTATTCCATTTGGACTTTCGATATCATTGTTAAAACAAAATCATTTGTGAACGAATACCTTCTATTGATTTCATGAGTTGTCCTTACGCACCAAGTGTTCCCGTAACTTCTTCAACTCATTTGCTATTTTCACAACGGGACTACCTCCACCAAACAGACCTATTTCAGGGGGGAAGAAATAGTCATATGTAAGCAAATATGGTTCTTTCTGCTCCGGACTCATTTTCCATGTTATAACAAAGTTACGTAAATTTTCCTCTCCCATGATATCGCTGGTTTTCGAAAAGCTGGACCGCATCTCCTTTCCAGGTGGCAAGACACTTATATTATTCATTGGAATTGGCTTTGCTGACTGCTCTCCAGACGCTATGTCGGTCCTAGTTTCAGGGACCATTTTGATCTTTATGTCGAAAGCAGAAGCATTACCCGTGTTAGAGATGACTAGATCGCAGTATTTAAGAGTTGTCCATTGATTCGGTTCGAATGTTGCTACAATGAATGGTTGACTGGATGCCTCTGCCATTTTATTGGTCGCACAATAGAGAAGACACGTTACGATGCATAGAGCTACAGTAGCAAAGCCTAACACTACAGTTGCCCCAGCTGTTACTAGTGGTGAGTAATCATTAAGGAATTCTATCATGGGTACCTGCAATTATTCTGAAAATTTCGTTCTAATAACCGGGGTCCATAACAACCAAATTGCCTTCAGAAACTTACCATCCCGAAACTGGGTTTGGTTCAAACCTGCTTGTTGCCACTCTTCCCTTTCAGGGCCTTGATCCCGTTGGGCCGCAATTCACCGGTTTCGGATACGTAATTGTAGAGGGTTGTTACGGATATCCCAAGTTCCCGGGCGAGCTCCCTAGGCTTGGCATTTCTGTCCTTCATGGCTTCGGCCAGCCCCAAAACCTGGGTTGGCGTGAGTGACCTTGGACGTCCTCCCATGCGACCACGAGCCCGGGCTGCTGCAAGCCCTGCCCTGTCCTTCCAGAATCCGGAGACCAACATCCCTTTTGGTCAGATCCTCAACTATTCCAACGAGATGTTGTAAGCTGCGGCCCAGGCGATCGAGCCGCCAGACAATCAGGGTATCTCCCTGGCGAAGGACCTTGTTGCAATCGCTCCACCCTGGCAAATCCTTTCTTGTTCCTGAACCGGTATCGGAATAAATCCAGTCCGGAGCAACACCAGCCCTGATCAGGGCATCCATTTGCAGATCTGTAGTCTGTTCGTGGGTCGAGACTCTCATGTATCCTACAAACATTGTTTTCTTCTCTTGGTTTGTTCCATGAAATCACTCCTCTTCATGGCCGATTACATTCAGGGGGCACAGGGATTGATTTGAGGTGGGGGATGATCGACATGCTCTTATTTTCGGAATAAACTGATTGAGTAGAGTTTTCTTCAAATCCAACAATGCCTGGTCCACCATTTTCATTTGGGTGAACTCTTTCCTCTCACCCGGATTTTACATCCCCATTTTGGGAGTGCCCAGACTGGATTCGGGCTCCTTTTCCTGCTCCACTGACATTTGGTTGTCACTTGCGGGTTCGTTTACATTTGCCGGTTCAACCCTTGCAAAATTCAAATCCTGCAAATGACGGGACAGGCCTGACTTGTGCATCAACCGGTTCGCCTCTTCGGACTCCACTGCCGGGATATCGCCAGGCCAAATGGATCGCAATCCCGGTTCAACCACCATTCTTGTTTCGGGAAAGGCCACCTTCAGGGTTTGCAGTTGTTCCACGTCCTTGCCGTCCCAGATGGCAAAATGATGCCATTTACGGCCATAACTGCCGGAAGGCATCGCATGGGATTGGTTGCCAACGACAAACAACAGGGTTTCAGCAGGAGCTACTTCAGTTACATAGCCTGCTGATACAGG
Organism: uncultured Albidovulum sp.; assembly: GCA_964532985.1. Lineage (GTDB taxonomy): Bacteria > Pseudomonadota > Alphaproteobacteria > Rhodobacterales > Rhodobacteraceae > MPNP01. Next base: position 7,326 of record CAZHIL010000190.1, read on the forward strand.
GGGTTTTGCAGGAAGGAAAATTTGCTGTTCCTCAAATTCTTTCACTTTTTCCAGTGCAGCCTCCTTTGTGGCTTCGGAAGTTGTCATGCAATGTACAATCCCCAGGGTTTTTGGGCTGGGAGGCATGGGTGGTGGTGATCTCCTTCGTTGCCTCTCCCTGATTTCGACCAAGTGGGATTCACCTTTGGCAAGGGATTCCTGAAGCTGGCGTTTCCTCTGGAAGGAAAGGAGACCGATTTTGCCGAGTTCATCCCTTTTCCTTGTTATATCCTGTTCAACTGATTGGATCTTCTTACCCAGTAAGGTACCTTGTTCACGCCATTCCCGGAGGGCTTTCCTGTGTATCCGACACTGGTTGCGGGCTTGCCGGATCATGTCATCCGTAGGTGGAGCTAGGGTGAATCCCCCAGTTTCGATAAGGTAGGAACGGAAAGAGGGTATGGCAAAGGATATGGTATGGTCCTTTTTTTCAAGAAATACCCCCTGATGGATCAGGTGGTCTGCAAAGGAACGTACATCCATTTCCGCTGGCAATTGCCACTCGACACCGTTTTTCGAACCGGCGTGCCTTGAAATGCAGTTGATTACATCCGGCCTTCTGATGGTTTGATCTAGATCACCGAGAACCATTCCAACCAAGGAGTAAGCTTCTTCCATCGCTTTTGACTGTTGCCCCTGGTAATAGCGGGTTCGACTTTCCTCTGCTTGCTTCTTGACAATCTCCCAGGAAACATTTGCAAGTTCACCATCTGTTTTCAACGCTTCCCGCCCCAGGGACTGCAAGGTAAGGTGCAGATGGCGGGGCCATCCCTCGCATGGGGAAGCCAGTTCCACAAGTCTTTCTTCGTGGCCTGATGGATCCATCCCGAACCTGTGACAGCAAGCCAGCATGAATGTACCCGCCTCGTCAGGTTCCAGCGAGCCGATTTCATGGATTTCCTTGCCACGGGTCAGGTTCATCTGACTTGCCCGGGCAGCGGTGTCACCGAGTCCTGCCAAAACCAGCAACAATGGAAGATTCGTATCGCTGTTATGGATGGATCTAAGAAAACCCGCATGGGGCATCTCCATCCCTCCACTGAATGTCTGGGCCTCGTCTATGGCCAGAATGACAGGGGCCTTCCATTTTGATGGGGGAAACAAACTTGCAAGCTCCCAGATATGCCGGGGTTTTTCCTGATTGTTCAAATCCCAACCCAGTTCCGGTGTTACGGAATCAGGCCTGATTGCAACACCAAACTTGAGTTTTGACAGGAGATTACTCCAGATCGGAGAACTCAAGCCGGCCGCACCGGCAAGTATGGTAAGCACGCTCGGAAGGTCATCAGCAACCATCTCGGGTGAAACTTTCACAACACGTGGCGGGGGAACAGAAGGAGTGTCCGCCTCAGCCACCATTTTTTCCTGTAACCGATTGGTCAGTTCGACGATAATTGAGCTTTTACCTGCCCCTGGGGCTCCCTGGACGACACGTGTTTCCCCGGGATTGCCATGAGCCAGGGCCTCCCATCCTTTCCATGATCTCCTTGAGGCTGCCTCTATATCCTGAAGTATTTCCTTCCGGCCAACAAATACCGGCGGGGGAGATTTGTCACCGCTGGCAACGAACTCCTGCAGTCCTTCCCGATCAAATTCCACTGCAATACACCTTCATTCACAAGTACCAATGAATACCGAACAATCCGGTCTCCTGTCATAATAACAAATGACTTTCCCTGGTCAATATTTAAACCAAATCATGCCAAATGCAAAAAATTCCTGAGCGTACATAATTAAAACGTGGATAAAACTTCTCCACTGATCACAAAATCATATCCCTTTATATATAATGTGTGGCCGATTCAAAAAACGGCCGTTTGCCTGACATTTTCAACCTTTCCAGAAATCAAGGATGAAAGTGTGAGAAAACCCATAAGAAAAACATAATAAGGTTAATACCCTCGTTTTAATCTATTTTAACGATAAATTCCCACTTTCATATGGTAAGTGCGTTCAGCATTTGTGGGTTAACAAGGCGTTGTTCAGCCAGATTTCGGAGAATCTTAAATTATACCCTGCTCACAAATCCAAGCCCATGGGGCCTTCAACGAGGAGGGATTTTGGCATTTGGGTTGCATTATCAGAAATCCTGACTCGACCCTTGGTAGCCTCCACTATATCCTTGTAAGGATCAATTCCAGGCATGATCTCGGTGGCTACCAACCCATCCTCAAGACGAATTACACAACGTTCCGTGACATAAATGAATTTTTGTCCACGAGCTTGGGCTCTGCGACCAGCAAAAGTAACGTGCTCAACCTCTTCAACAAATTTGGTGAACTTGCCTTTTTTATTGACACTGATTCCCTCCGAAGAAAGTTCCATTTCTGCTCCAGCTTCAAAATAACCCAAAAAGACAATATTGCGTGCATTGGCGGTTATATCGACAAAGCCTCCACATCCAGCGGTTAAATACGGCTTTTTCCCCAATTTGGAAACATTGACATTACCGTTGATGTCGACTTCCATGAATGAAAGGAAACAGGTATCAAAACCTCCTCCCTGGAAATAGGTAAACTGGGTTGGTGAGGGTAAAATTGTATCGGCATTGGCCGAACACCCAAATGCAAAACCTGTCAAGGGTACCCCTCCAACGGCGCCTTGTTCGATGGCCCAACTAACGTCACGGGTATACCCCTCCTCAATCAGAATCCTTGGTACATTCGCAGAAATCCCAAATCCCAAAACAGCCGTATCGCCTGATTTGAGTTCCATGGCTGCACGACGGGCAAGCACTTTTTCAATGCCATGGTCTACTTGTGAAAAGCTGCTCCAGGGTCGCTTGATCTGTCCAGATATTGCAGGGTCATAGACTGTGTTGGTTGTTTGTTTCTGGTCGGGATCAACCACTATCAAATCCACCAGATGACCTGGAATATGAACATCATTAAGGTGGAGCAATCCATCCGCCGTAATTCTTTTGACTTGAGCAATAACCAGCCCCCTGTGATTTCTGGTTGCCAAGGCCAGATCACGGGTACCAAGAAAGGTACCCTCATGTTCAAATGACAAGTTTCCCCGTTCATCCGCAGTTGTTGCCCTAATAATCGCTACGTTGGGTATGATGTTTGGAAAATGAAGCCAGGTTTCCCCAAACAGATCCAGACGCTTTACAATCGGTTGAGCAGAAGCGCTGGGATTCATCGCACAACCTTCTCTCACGGGATCAACATAGGTTTCCATTCCTACCTGGGTAAAGACACCTGGACGATGGGCAGCAACATCACGGAACATGTCAAACATGATTCCGGAGGGTATATTATAGGCAGCAACACGATCCTCGACGATCATTTGCCATATGGCTGGCATTTCTTTTGAAGATGGACCGCTTGGATAGGAACCGGCAAGTACCCTCTTGAGAAGACCATCCTTGGCAATGTGATCTATTCCCTTGATACCATACATGTCACCGGCTGCGATCGGTAGAAGTGTCGTAAGGTCCTTTGGGCCTGCCTCTTCTTCAAAGCGTTCTCCGAGGGATTTCAATACCAGATCAGGGCAACACAATGCGGATGAGGATGAGATGGCAACAACATCACCATCACGAATTTGGGAGACGGCCTCCTCTGCAGATACAATCCTTGCCATATCAGGTTTCTCCGTAATTTACTTTTACACGCTGACCTGTTGTTGCAGCTTCCTTTACTGCGAGTGCTACAGCTAGGGATTTGACACCATCAATTCCTGTAGCTGCTGGGGATCCCCCATTGTTGACCGCATCCATGAAGAGACGCATTGACCGAATATAAAGATCATGATTGCTGAATTCTTTAACCGCGGTTTGGTTTTCCCGATGCAAGTGAATTTCTCCTACCGGTTGTTGAGTCATGACTCCTCGGGCGAATATAGATCCTTCTGTTCCGTGTACCTCATAAGAAGTCCCGGCGTGTCTGACGGTGTATCCCGCATGGGTATGAACAAGAATACCCGAAGGCATTTGCCAAACCGACATGACACTGTCTTCGACGTCTTTTCCCAGGCTTTCAGAACGTTCTATGGCCACTACCTCTTGCGGGTCTTCCTGTAGATGAAAGCGTATGGTATCAGCATCGTGTACCACTTGATCCAGAATTGAACCTCCACCGACTTGGGGGTTGTTTATTCGCCAACCATGCAGGTTGGCCGGCAGATATACGGCATGTCCTATCCGGATGGCTTGAACGTCACCAACCCTGCCCTGATCTATAAGTTCCTTGATCTTGAGATGGGAACCGGCATTTCTCAAATGGTGATTCGTTGCAAAAACAACATTTGCACTTGCGGCCGCAGAAACCATCTCGCATGCATGTTCAATATTCATGGCCAGCGGTTTTTCACACATGACATGCTTGCCTGCAGCAATGGCTTTCATGGCTTGAGGGTAATGTTTTTCATTGGTTGTTGATATATAAACAGCCCCTATGGTTTGATCCTCCAGAAGTTCATCAATATCAGTCGTTGCCCATTCAATTCCATAATCATCAGCAAAAGCCTGTCCACGTGCATCATCTCCGCTAAGAACAGCGGCAACCTTGTTACCTTGCTGGCTATTTATCGCATTGATCATGAACTGTTTGGCTATGTTACTTGCGCCGATCAATCCCCATTTCATCAAAAAAACCCCATGAATGTTGGAACGTTCCAAATTGTTATAAGGATTTAGGAAATTAATATATCATGTCAATAATCGAGGGATAAAACTCCTTGATGTCATTCACTTTGCATCCCATTCCCATATTTAGGTTTTAGGAAATAATAATGAGCATTTGATAATGGGCTCGTGCTATTTGGACTAGGTTAACCGCACCATTGTTTCTTCAAGCCATTATAACGACTTGCAACTCGATCCTCTGATTTGCAACTCGACACCAGTTACATCGATAGCTTGAACATCACTTCCTTCGTCCATCATATTCAATAATTTGATCGCACTTTGACAACCGAAACTAGATATGTTGAATCGTACTGTTGTCAGCGGTGGAAATGAAAACTGAGCTTCCTCAATATCATCAAACCCAATTACAAAAAAATCCTTTCCAACCTTGATATTTCGCGAAGCAAACCTGGTTAACATACCAATTGCCACGAGGTCATTGAAACAAATCGCAGCTTCAATATCGGGATGATTATCGATAATCAGATCGGCCATGTCAATTCCCAATCGACGGGTTGCCTTGCCATGAAATACCTTGGGGGGAAGGTTTCTCAAATCCATTTCGGCCAAATAACCCTTCATGCGGTCCTGGGAAATTTCCGTACCTTCAACACCCCCGACAAAAGCAATCCTTGTTATGCCCTGATCAAGCAAATGCCTTACGGCAAGTAGACCACCTTCGGTGTAGTCAGGGGTGAAAAAAGGCAAGCTGAAATTGGGAGTACTCACTCTTCGTAAAACCTGTAATACAGGTAAACCGGAACGCACAATAGCTTCAATGGCATTGTTGACTTCACCATAACATGGGGAAATCAGGATAGCAGCCACATCATGCTCAAGCATAGACTTGATAGTTTGTTCCTGGATTTTGGCATCTTCGTTACAATTGGCGATTACCGTTGCATAATTCCTGCGAGAAAATTCCATCTGGGCAGATACGGAAAATTCAGTAAAAAATGGGTTGCGGAGATCATTGATAACCAATCCGATCAAACCGGTACTCAAACCTCTCAAGGTTGCTGCGGCACGGTTTTTGACATAGTTTAATTCCCTAATGGCCCCGAGAACAGCCAAACGTTTTTCCGATTTGATTAATTTTGAACCTTGCAATACTAGGGAAACAGTTGATTTTGATACACCGGCATGTTCTGCAACATCATTGATGGTAGGTCGTTTGGATGGGGGCATCAGTCTACACCATGAAGATTGAGTAAGGCTTGCATTCGATGGGTTGCCAAATCAGGATTTGCTAACAGTCCTGATATGTCAGCAAGACGAAATATCTCGGCATAGTGAGCAATTTCACGGGAAGATTGCAAACCAAAAGGCATTACGAAATGACTTTGGATCCCATTCAGCCAGGCCAGAAAAGCTATCCCGGCTTTGTAATATCGGGTAGGAGCCTTGAAAATTTCCCGGCTCAAGGGAACAGTAGGAGAAAAAAGTTCATGATATCTTGTCAGGTTTCCTTGTGCCAAGGCTTCCAGTGCTTGGGCCGCAGCAGGAGATATTGCTGCAAATATACCGAGCAGGGCATCTGAGAAATTTTCCCCATCACCTGCAATTAATTGCGGATAGTTGAAATCATCACCCGTATACAGTTTTACCCCTTCTGGTAATTTTACCCTAAACCGTTCTTCCATCCCTTGGTCCAGAAGACTAATTTTGATCCCGTCTATTTTTTCAGAATGGGTGTTAATGATATTCAGGACGGTTTCAGATGCTTCGGTAACATTGTCATGTCCCCAGTAACCCTTGAGAGCCGGGTCAAACATATCGCCAAGCCAATGCAGTATAACAGGTTCCATTGCTTGGGAAATAAGTTTTGAATAAACGCTGATATAATTATCGGAACCCCTTGCATATTTTGCCATGGCACGACTGGCCATGATAATTACCTGACCTCCGGCAGTTTGAATGGTTTCCCTTTGCTCCATGTAGGCAGCTGTGATTTTATTCAGATCGGTCAATTCATCCACTAGATATTGATCCGTTCCAGCTCCACAGGCAACTCTTGGATTATGAGGGTGCGCCTTGGCTTCCCGCATGGTACGTTCAATGAGCTCTTTTGCCGTTTTCCAGTCTACACCCATACCTCTTTGAGCGGTATCCATGGCTTCAGCAAGCCCGAACCCATGATTCCAAAGATAATGTCTGAATTGCAGCGTATTGTCCCAGTCAATTGAAGGTCGACCATTCCATGGATCCCGTTCTCCCAGCGGATTTGAAACAACGTGTGCCGCTGCAAAGGCAGTCCGGGTAAAATTAACCTTGGGTGGACGCGGTAAAATTGACTTGCCCGAAAATTTGTATGGTTCAAGGGAATTTTGGTAGGTTGGTAGATTTATCATGGCAGATTAATTTTCACTTCTTGGAATAAAAAAACTCATTTCGACAACCCGCAATCCTCCAGGATCATGTCGGAAGCCTTTTCCCCAATCATGATCGCAGCCGCATTTGTATTGGAAGAGATTACTCTCGGCATGATAGAATTGTCGACAATTCTCAGACCTCTGATTCCCCTGAAGCGGAGACGGATATCGAGGACAGCATTGTCATCAGAACCCATACGACAGGTTCCAACACAATGGTGGGAAGTTTTTGAATGCTCACAGATGAAATCAAAATATTCCTCTTCGCTATTAACATTTGGGCCAGGAAGTTGCTCAGACCGGATAAATGGTTCCAGGGGTTTTTGAGAAAGGATAGCTTGTGTTAGTTTCAATCCACGGATTGACATTTCCCTATCCCGTCTGTCCTCAAGATAATTTGGATCTATTAAAGGAGCTCTGCCCGGATCCTTGCTCTGAAGTCTAACGGTACCTCTTGAGCGAGGTCGGAGATAACAAGAGTTTAAAGTTACACCGCCTTGAGGCATATATTTGACCCCTTTTTCTATTCCCGTACCCAAACCAAGATGGAATTGAATGTCAGGTGAACGTGCATCAGGGTCGACATACCAAAACCCACCGGTCTCGAACAAGCTGGATGCCACTGGCCCCTTGCGAGTCAATAGGAATTGAATGAAAGCCATGGCAGACAAGTGCAATTTAGCGAACCGATCATAGGTAAAAGGTCCTGAAACCTCACAAATGCAATACAGATCTAGGTGGTCCTGAAGGTTTTCACCGACCTGAGGTTGGTCGAAAACCACATCAATACCGAGACTTTTTAGATGATCGGCCGGACCAATGCCAGAAAGTAGGAGCAAACGGGGCGAGCCTATCGTACCCGAAGAGAGTATGACCTCACGTTTTGCAAAAAGTTTGCTACCATCAATGAGCACAACACCTTTGGCCTTATGATTTTCCACAATAATCCTGGTAACGCTGGAACCCAGGCGTCTGACAAAATTTTTACGCTGACGAGCTGATCCGAGATAAGCTTTTGCGGAAGAAGACCGAAGAACATTCCTTTGGGTAAGCTGGTAATAGGCGACACCGTCCTGTTTTGGACCATTCACATCATCGTTTGTGGGGATGCCAAGAGCTTCGGCGGCCTTGAAATAGGCCTCACAAATGGGGAGGGGTGCTGAAGGTTGCGATACACCCAGTGGTCCACCCTGGCCGTGATATTCATTGTCATAGGTGTCATTATCTTCCGCTTTGCGGAAATAAGGCAACACATCCTCATAAGACCAGCCATGACACCCCATTTGTTGCCATTCATCATAATCCAGGGGGTTCCCCCGGGTATAAATCTGGGCGTTGATGGTTGAACCACCACCTATGACCTTGGCTTGGGTATAGTTAAACACCCGATTTTTCATGTTGGTTTGTGGAACGGTTTCCCAACCCCAGGACCCAATCCCCTTGGTCATCCTGGCAAAACCGGCAGGTAAATGGTAGAGCGGATGTCGGTCGCTTCCCCCGGCTTCCAGAAGCAATACACTGACCGAAGGGTCTTCACTGAGGCGTGAAGCAACCACACAGCCTGCGGAACCTCCTCCAACAACTATGAAATCAAAGGTATCTGCCATGACAAACCATTCAGAGACGATGGATACTCAAACCCCCATCAACTGGTATGGCTGCTCCACTGGCAAATGCCATCTGCCCTTCAACCAGAGACAAGACAACAGAACCAATGTCCTCAGGCTTGCCCCATCGCTTGGCAGGAACCAGGCCGTTACTTATCAGGGTTGTATATTTGTCCTTGACCCCTGAGGTCATATCGGTTTCGATGATGCCGGGTTGAATCTCGAATACACCAATGTTTTCACCTGCCAATCGTGCTGCAAACAACTTGGACATCATGGAGGCACCTGCTTTGGATATGCAGTATTCGGCCCGTTCGATGGAAACCAAACTGGAGCTGACGGAAGTAACGAACACGATTGAACGATAGTGGGTGGAAGGACGTTCCAACATCCGTTGGGCTATCTTCTGGGCAAGAAAAAAAGCCCCTCGAAGATTGATGTCCATGACATAATCAAAATTTTCTGGTGTTATATTGAGTAAATCCCCCCTGATTCGCGAAGCAACACCTGCATTCGATACCAGTGAAGTAATTGAACCGAGATCGGTTTCAATCTTGTCCAAAAGGGAGGGAATCTTTTCCATATCCCTAACATCATGCTGATAATATCTCGCTGTCAGTCCAAGTTCATGCAGTGCCGAATGAACCGCTTCGGTTTCTTCCTTGCTTGATCCGGTCAGAGCCAATGTATAATTTGCCTTTCCGAGTGCACGAGCAATGCCCAAACCTATTCCACGCTGTCCACCTGTAATCAGAGCAACCTTGTTCATGTAAATAACCTTGACTGATAAATTTGATTCCCTTGAAGGTACAATGGCAACTTGAAGGTTTCCATAATCAGGTCATTCAAGTGTCTCATTTGGTACACCGAAATCCCACATTCACCTCTCAGGTAGAATGAAACAAGAATCAGGAAACAATGGAAAATGACTGGATGCCAGTATTTGCATGAAACCTTCCATTAATTTCCCCAGAACAAATTGAAGGTGAGTTCAGAAGAACGTTTGCTTGCATCAGGCTATCCGCATTTCGGTCTCGGGATCAAAAACGACAACCTTTTCCATGTTTATCGCAAAACTTGTCTCCACACCCGGTTGCAGGTTAGTATCAGCCCGCATTCTTCCGATACATTCAGTATTTCCCATGGTGGTCGTTACGAATGTATCTGAGCCGGCAGGTTCGATGACATCAACGGTATTATTTATGGTTTCTATATGACTTGACCTTTGATCGGCACCTTCCAGATCAGTAAGACCTTCAGGCCGTATGCCCAAGGTAACATTTTTTCCGTTGAATTCCTTAAGGGATGCTGAGCGAATATGGAAAGCAAGGTTTACTGCCTCACCTTTGCCATTGGTAGTTTCGGCTCGAACATCATTGCCATCCACATTGATTCTTACAGGTAACAAATTCATTGATGGGGAACCCATGAAGGTGGCCACAAACAAGTTGGAAGGAGAATTGTATATCTCATTGGGAGTTCCAAGTTGCTGGATATATCCATTATGCATCACGGCGATCCTGGTTGACAGGGTCATTGCCTCTATTTGATCATGTGTCACATAGACGATGGTTGTCCCTAGATTCTGATGCAGCTTCTTAATTTCCGTACGCATGTCAACACGGAGCTTGGCATCAAGATTGGAAAGCGGTTCGTCAAACAGAAAGACATCCGGTTCGCGGACCAACGCTCGTCCCATGGCAACACGCTGACGCTGACCACCGGACAGTTGTCCGGGCTTTCGAGACAAGAGGTTTTCGATTTGAAGCAATCTGGCAACCTTGTCCATGGCCTTTTTACGTTCGGACTTGGGTACTCCATGCATTTCAAGACCGAAGGTAATATTCTGGCCAACCGTCATGTTCGGGTAAAGGGCATAGGATTGAAAAACCATTGCTATGTTTCGCTTGGAGGGGTGAACATGATTCATCACCTCTCCCTTGATTCTTATTTCACCACTCGTTACTTCTTCTAGCCCGGCGATCATGTTCAATAAAGTGGATTTACCACAACCCGAGGGTCCGACCAGTACCAAAAATTCGCCTTCCTGGACGGAGATATCAACATTGTGTAGTACTTCTACCTTGCCATATGATTTGGTGGCATTGTCTATATCAAGAAACCCCATTGGTTTATCCTTTGACTGAACCTGCCATCAGGCCACGAACAAAATACCGACCTGCGACGATGTAAACGAGAAGTGTGGGAAAAGCGGCCAGAATAGCCCCTGCAAAATGGACGTTAAATTCTTTTACCCCGGTTGATGATTGTACAAGGTTATTCAAGGCTACTGTCATGGGTGCACCATCTCCTGATGCAAATGAGGCACCGAAAATGAAATCATTCCAGATGTTGGTAAATTGCCAGATAACCGAAACAACGGCTATCGGTCCGGACGAAGGTAACAGGATTCGCCAAAATATCTGGAAAAAACCAGCTCCGTCAATCTGTGCAGCCCGAACAAGTTCCGTCGGAAAAACGGCATAATAGTTGCGAAAATAAAGAGTCGTAAAGCCAATTCCGTAAACCACGTGAACCAGCACTAGCCCGGCAGTTGTTCCGGAAATTCCTAACGTTCCAAGAACCGCGGCCATGGGAATCAGGACTATCTGGAAAGGGATGAAACAGGCAAATAACATGAATCCAAAAAGCAGGGTATCGCCCTTGAACCTCCATTTTGTGAGTACATAGCCATTGAGAGCACCGAGAATTGTCGAGATTGCAACCGCAGGAACAACCATTAAAATTGAATTCAGGAAATAGGGCCTCAATCCCGTTGCCTGAACACCAACCTGTGCCGTTGACCAAGCCTTAAGCCAAGGCTCGATTGTCCAAACCTGAGGTAAGGCCATCATTCCGCCCCCGGTAATTTCCGATAGGGGCTTCAAAGAGTTTACGACCATCACATATAAGGGCAGCATGTAGAACAGTGCGAAAAGCGTCAAGACTAGGTAGATAAAGGTCCGGGTAATTCGTCCCGTTCGAATTGCCGTATCTTGAGTTGAGATAGCCATTATTTCCTTTCCCTCAATTCCGAGTAAAGGTAGGGTACCATGATAGCGGCAATAGTCATCAGCATGATCACGGCGGAAGAGGAACCAATGCCCATTTGATTGCGGCCAAAGGTATAGGAATACATAAAGGTTGCAGGAAGTTCCGTTGCTCGTCCAGGACCACCACTTGTCATGGCGATCACAAGGTCAAAGGTCTTGATGGCCAAGTGTGCCAGAATAACGAAGGCGGAAAGAAATGCCGGGCGCAATTGCGGTATGATTATCCGTCTGTACAAATTCCAGTTTGAAGCCCCGTCAATCTGGGCAGCCTTCAATATTTCGTTGTCAATTCCGCGAAGGCCGGCAAGAAACATCGCCATTACGAAGCCCGAAGTTTGCCAAACCGCAGCCATTACAATGGTGTAAATGGCGAAATCACGGTTTTTGATCCAATCAAAGCTGAAAGATTCCCAACCCCATGTATGAATTATACTCTCAACCCCGATACCTGGGTCCAGAAACCACTTCCATGCTGTACCGGTTACAATGAAACTCAGGGCCATGGGGTAAAGGTAAAGAGGCCTTAATACTCCCTCACCCCGGATTTTTTGATCAAGCAGGATCGCCAGAAACAACCCTATGACTGTGCAGATAATAATATAGAGACCTGCAAATATGCCCATGTTGGTCACAGCTATTTCCCAATGGGACAACTTAAACAGCTTTTGGTAATTTGATATTCCTATCAAATCGAAGGCAGGTTCTCCAGATTTTCCCACAAAGGGTAATATCCTGCTGTCTGTGAAAGAAACATAAACTGTAAACAGGATAAAACCATAGACAAACACAAAGACCATCGCAACAGATGGAGACAGTACAAGTTTAGGCAGCCAGCCTTGTAATCGTGTTCTAAAATCCACTCCGGATTGTGCTACAGTCATCGCTTGTCATTGATAAGGTGTGCAAGACACATGGCGCTCCAATAATTGTGAACGCCATGTGTAATTATTTTATTTTGCCTTATTTGGCAATGGAAACTGCATCAACGAGTTCTTCTACAGCTGTGGCGCTGTCATATTCCCCGTTAAAGTGGGCAGTAATTACGTCATACATTGCATTTTTTACAGCTGCCTGGTTGGCGTGACCATGAGCCATCGAACCAAAGAGGTTGCCGGAAGCTGAAGCACTTGCGAGATCAGCCATTCCCTGCTTGCCACAGGCATCAAAGGCTTCATCAGATACATCAGTACGTGCAGGTACTGATCCCTTAACAACATTGAAGGCAGATTGGAAACTGGGCGACAATATCGCTGAAGCAAGAGCAGCCTGCTCCGGTGAAACAACACCACCCTGATCAAACATCATGAACTGGTCAGCATTGAAGGTAACCTGATTTTGAGTTCCTGGGAAGCGGAAACAAAGGAAATCTTCACCTGGTACCTTGCCTGCGTTCAGGAATTCACCCTTGGCCCAGTCGCCCATCATTTGAAAACCAGCTTCACCATTGATGACCATTGCCGTAGCCAAGTTCCATGACCGTCCGGAGAAATTCTCGTCAACATGGCCACGAATGAAGGCCATTCGATCAAAGGCTTCCTTCATGGTATCGGATCCGAGTGCCTCTTCATCAAGGTCAATGAATGCAGCCTTGTAAAAGTCTGGACCACCAGCTGACATTGCAACAGCATCAAACATGGTTGCTTCCTGCCAGGCCTCTCCACCTTGGGCGACGGGGGTAACTCCAGCAGCACTTAGTGTTTCAATTGCAGCCATGAAATCTTCCCAGGTTTTGGGAATATCTATACCGTTGGCATCCAATACTGCCTTGTTGGCCCATACCCAATTGGTGGAATGGACATTCACGGGAGCAGAAATCCATTTGCCATCATATTTGGCAAAATATTGCAGGGCTTCAGGAATAACATCGTCCCAGCCTTCGGCAGCGGCCACATCGTTCAGGTTTGCCAACGCACCCTGGGCACCCCAATCCAAAATGTCAAAACCCAAAGCTTGAACTGCGGTTGGTGCATCACCGGCTGTTACCCTTGCACGCAATACGGTCATGGCCTGTTCACCACCACCACCGGCAACAGGCATGTCAAGCCAACCGATACCTTGAGATTCCAAATCCTGTTTCAAAACATTCAATGCACTGGCTTCGCCACCCGAAGTCCACCAATGCAATACTTCAACTTCTTGAGAAACGGCCATTCCTCCTGATAGAGCAAGTACAGCCATCCCGTTTATTGTTGATTTAATTAGTCCTTTCATGTTAATCCTCCACTGGACAATTATAATCGAAATGGAACCTCCCAAGAAAAAATGGAACGTTCCAAAAGTGGAAATAATGTACGTTTTTGTAAATTAAAAGTCAATGACTTTCCTATGGGGCATTTTTTATAGTGTACCGAGACAATGGAAAAGACTACCAGCCATTTTTCTCAGTTTCCAAAACTGAGGTAATGTGTTTGACAATTACGTTAACTTTGAAATTGCCTTTTTGGGTGAATCTTTTTAGAACCCCAAAGGTTATAATTGTTTGAAACCCCTTCAGGTACTTTGCCAGGCTATTCGGGATGGAATTCCTGCCTTGGAAATCGTTCCATAAAGTTGCTCACCAGGCAGGATTGTGGATAAAAAGTTTCGTGCCTCGATAAGTTTCTCCAGATCAATGCATGTAGGAAAACCAGAGCGTTCACAAAGATAAACCAGATCCTCGAAGGAAACATTGCCAGTCGCACCTGGTGCGAATGGACAACCACCCAAACCACCCAAGGTACCGTCCAACACTCTGACACCGGCCTCGAGAGCGGCATAGGCGTTTGCTATTCCTGTACCCCTGGTGTCATGCAAATGTACGACAATGGGAAGATCCCCAAGATGGGAAACAACCATTTTGGATAGTTCATGGACTTGTTTTGGTCCAGCAAAACCGACTGTGTCGGCTATGGCAATTTGATCGGCACCAGCTTCAGCACATTTCATGGCAAGTTCCAGAACATCATCAGGGTCAACATCTCCAGATATTGAGCAGCCAAAGGAAACGGAAATGGCACTGGCTATCATTGGATTCCAAGAGCTTGCCTTTCTTTTTTCAAGGGCAGTCCTTATCAGACCGACTGCAGAATCCCTGGATCGCTTAATATTTGCCTGGCAATGTTCCTCCGTTGCAGAGAGGGCGATTACCATCTCATCCAGGGGAGTTTCGAGGGCATCATCCATGGCTCTTTCATTTAGTGTAAGGGCAGTTGAATAGGCGTTTGGCAAATCTGCCACAAAAGCAACCAAGGTTCTTATGTCCGCAAATTGTGGAAACGTTTTGACCGGCAAAAAAGAACCAACTTCAAAATGTGTAACACCAGCCTCATACATCATTTGGATAAGCTTGATCTTATCGTCGGTGGAGGGATAGGTTTTGGTCATCTGAAGACCATCACGCAAGGACAATTCCCGTAAACTTATCCTATCGGTTGGGTACATGTTGTCTTCAAGCATAATTTTACCCCTTTTGACCTGTAGCTTCACGTATAAAATTCTTGTCAAATCCCAAAGCGGTCAAAATGGAATTGTTGTCCTGACCAACCCCTGGAATATCAAAATCCTTGCCAACCCGGTTGTTGTCAATTTCAATAGGCATCCCAGGAACCCTTATCTGTTTACCATCCTCAAATGTTGATATCGGCAATCCACCTGCTGCCTGGGCCTGGGGATCATCATACATCTGAGCCGGTCTGGCGACCGGAGCGTAGGGAATTCCCGCGTTCTGAAACTCTAAACTCAACCAGTCAAATTCAAAGGATTTGATGGCCTCGGTAAAAATCGGTTTGGTCCAATATCTGGCATTTATCTGGTCCATTCTAGTTTGCAGACGTTCATCGTTCAACAGTTCATCCTTTTCCAGTATCCTGCATAAGACTTCCCACTGTCCGTCAGTAACAGCTCCGACAAATATGTCCTGTCCATCAGCTGTTTGGAATATGTCATATACCGGCCATGAAAAAGCACGGTTGGGCATTGGCTCCGGTTCCACACCCAGCATTTCGAACTGAACCATATGTTGGGCAACCAGCAGAAGGCTGTTTTCGAACAACCCGATCCTGATATTTCTTCCTTCACCAGTTTGCTCCCTTTCCCTGAGGGCAGCAACAGCTGAATAGGCCCCGAACAACCCACCCATGATGTCATTTGCGGAGGAACCGATTCGCAACGGATTTCCTGGTGGGCCCGTCATGTAAGCCAATCCGGTCATCATTTGAACAACCTCGTCCAAGGCCGACCTGTTTTTATAAGGCCCTTCAAGAAATCCCTTGCAGGAAACAGTTATCAATCCGGGATACTTTACCTTCAGATGTTCCGGTTCCAAACCCATTTTAGGGAGGGATTGATCACGAAAATTCTCTATGAGTATATCCGAGGAAGCAAGTAATTTATCGATTGCACGGGCACCTTCCGGCGTTTTCATATCAATGGTTACTGACTTTTTCCCGCGGTTGAATGTTGGAAAAAAGGAAGCCCCCATACCGGTCAAGTCTCTGGTCTTATCACCTCCCGGAGGCTCAACCTTGATGACTTCTGCACCAAGTAAACCAAGAAACAAACCACAACAGGGTCCGAATATCATATGGGAGAATTCAACGACCCTAATTCCGTCAAGGGGTTTGAATTGGTTTTGGTCGGCCACGTTCACTCCTGCAATATGGGCACTGGATTATTGTACCTTGTTGGTATTGTACTTTTTGAGTTCAGCCCTGGCAATCGACCGAAGATGCACTTCATCAGGGCCATCTATGAACCGAAGTGCACGACCCCATGACCACAGGTATGATAATGGTGTATCATTGGTTAACCCTGCTGCTCCCCAAACCTGAATTGCCCGGTCCAATACTCTGGTTTGCAGTCTGGTTGCAACGACCTTTATTTCCGAAATCAATATTCTGGCGGCCTTGTTTCCCTGGGTATCCATCAGCCAACTGGCATAGAGATTCAACAGACGGGCCTGATCAATTTCCATTCTGCTTTCCGCAATCCAGTCCTGGATGTTCGAGAATTCTGACAGATTCCTACCGAAAGCCTGACGATCCAAAGCTCGTTGACACATTAACTCCAGTGCCCTTTCACATTGCCCTATGGTCCTCATGCAATGGTGAACCCTTCCTGGTCCCAAACGTGCTTGGGCAAGAGCAAACCCCTTGCCTTCCTCCCCAATCAGATGGGTGATGGGGACCTTGACATCGTTAAACTCCAATTCACAGTGACCCTCCAGGGCTAAATGGTTCATGATCGGTAAATTCCTGATGATCCTCAATCCCTCTGTTTCGGCGGGAACAATGACGAAACTATGTCGCTGGTGGCGTGGAGAATCTTCATTTCGATCTGATACACCCAGAACCATGGTGAATTTGAAATTGGGGTGAAGAGCACCCGTCGTGAACCATTTTTTCCCATTGATGACGAAATAGTTCCCATCGCGCTCTATGGTTGTTTGCAAATTCGTTGGGTCGGATGAAGCCACATCAGGTTCAGTTATTGAGACGGCAGAGCGTATGGATCCATCCAACAAGGGATTTAACCAGGTTTGTTCCTGTTCAGGTGTTGCGAACAAATGCAGCAGTTCCATATTACCCGTATCCGGAGCACTGCAATTGAACACTTCTGAAGCCCAAGGATAACGACCCATGATTTCGGCAAGAGGTGCATATTCCACATTGCTAAGTCTCGTGCCGGGTTCGTTGTTCTTGAGACCTGGCAGAAACAGATTCCAAAGCCCTTCCTTTCTGGCCAATACCTTTAATCTATTGATTAATTCGATTGGGTAGGTACCAGTTTCGGCGATTTGTTGAAACTCCACATCAGCAGGAATGATATTCTTTTCCATGAAGGAGTTCAGTTGTTCTTTCAACTGGGTTACTTTTTTCGTCGGTTCAAAATGCATCTGATTCTCAAAATGAATTCGGTTGTCTATACACCGGCAATTTTCTGTTTGGTTAATTCGAATCCCCTTTGGGCAAGTTTTGGGGCAACCTTACCTAATTCAAGGGCATTGCCGGAGGCAGCATTACCCTTTCTGGCCCGATCAGCAACTCCTGTAAATATTACCGACATTCTAAATAGGGCAAAGGATAAATGAAAATTAGTCAATTTTACCTTCAGATTGGATTCCTGATGATAAATATCTATGAACTCTTCGATTGAAGGCAATCCCTGCTCCTTCAAATTCAAATCCCTTATCCCATGCCCGTATTCGTTTGAATTCAGGAACCATGCATAGGCACAGCAATTGGCCAAATCTGCCAGGGGATGTCCCAGAGTTGACAATTCCCAATCTAGTACACCCGCAATCAAAGGATGCTCTGTATCGAACACAAGATTACCTATTCGATAATCACCATGAACCAGAGTTGTTTCATCATCGTCAGGAATATTGTCAGCCAACCACCCTGCAAGGTGATCGATATACCTGTTATCTGATGGTTTGGAAAGATGCCATTGCCTGCTCCATCGGTGAATTTGACGTGCAAAGTAATTCCCATGCTTGCCAAAGGTATCCAAACCGACCTTGTGGATGTCAACGGCATGAATTTTCGCCAGCATTCGTGCCATTTCAAAATACATTTTTTTCCTTTGGGTAACATCAACCCCCGTGAGGGAATTGTCATGGAAAACCCGACCAGGGATATAACTCATGAGATAGAATTCTGTCCCAACGACAGATTCATCCTCACAGTGTAATATCATTTTGGGAACCTTCACACCTGTATGTTCCAATGCTTTTTGAACACGAAACTCTCGGGAGACTGAATGTGCAGAAGGCAGTAAAACACCATCAGGACGTCGTCGCAGAACATAGTCCCTGTCGCTGTACGATAGTATATAGGTTGGATTGGATTGACCACCTGTTGTTTTCTGGATATGGAGGTCACCCGTCAAGTCATGAAACATGTTCTTGAGAAACCTGTCAATATGTTGGCTGTCTATGTCCACGCTTGTAATCCAACTCTTGGTTTAATCTATGTAATTACCTCGCCATGAGAAATCGAATGTTTCCAAAGTATATGTTTGAATTGTAGCAATCAAAACCACCCGAATTCATATTTTTATTAACCGACCAAACTGCATAATATTGTCTTTTTTCTAGATTAAATAATAGGTTTTACTCATGGTGAAAATTGTGTAGAAGGACATTTTCACTAGTCATGTCAAAACCTCAAATAATGAAAAACCATAGGAACGACGGTATGAATGTAACTGGAAATGACAACAAGGTGGCATTGATCACCGGCGGAGCTACAGGAATAGGAGCTTGCTGTTCTCGGGCCATGGCACAAAGGGGATATAATGTTGTAATCAACTATTTTGATTATCCGGAACAGGCAGAAAAAATGGTTTCTGAGTGTGAGAACCTTGGTGTCAGGGCTATTGCTGTTTATGGAGATGTTTCAGCCGATCAGGAATGCCGAAATGTTGTTGCAAAAGCGGTGGAGACTTTTGGAGGGATAGATGCCTTGATTTGTTGTGCCGCGACCACCCAATTTACCCAACTCACCGATCTTGAAAACCAGAACTCAGAAGATTTTCTCAGAATTTACGGCGTCAATGTAATTGGAATTTACCAAATGGCCAGAGCCTCGGCACCATATCTGAAGGAAAGTAACAATGGGGCAATCGTAAATATATCCTCGATTGCCTCCCAAAACGGAAGTGGGAGTTCTCTAGGTTATATTGCCTCCAAGGGAGCCGTAAATTCCCTTTCATTTGCCTTGGCAAAAATGCTTGCTCCGAACGTAAGGGTAAATTGTGTTTTGCCAGGATTTGTAAACACAACCTGGTTTCTGGATTATGTCGGTCAGGAAAGACTTGACCAGATCAAGGGTGAATTCGCACAAAATTCAGCTCTGCAGGACATCTGTGAACCAGAGGAGATTGCCCAAGCCGTGGTATTTTTGGCGATAGATGCAACCAAAACAACTGGTCAATTGCTTCTATCCGATGCCGGGTCCACACTTGGTCCATCCATTGAATATTCTCCAACCAATTGAGATTGAATCAACGAATATTGGTCTCGGGGTCTCCAAGAAGGTGCTTGAGGCGGGCGAATACATCAAATCCCATTTGCTTCAGGGCATGGATTATATCAATTGGCACCCAATTTTCAGTAATTTTGCCATCTTCCAGTCGATAAAAATCCATTACCCTCATGCCAATTGTCTTGCCGGTTCCGGGCAATCCCAACCATTCCCCCTTATGAGTTGCTTCCACCGAGGGCCACCCTCCGGTTACGGCAAAATTGCCTTCTGATATTCTTATATAGTGTCCCGAGCCCTTTCTATCCGGGAATGCATTCAGGAAGGGTATCTGGTGATGACACCTGAAACCGTTCAAGCCACGGGATGAACCTATGCCGGATGCTGCATAATATTGAAAATTTGGCGTCCAATATTCATCCATGGGCATGGATTCAATGTTTATTCCGTCGAATTGATGGAGGGCATGGTGCATTTGTAGGACTACCTTAATTGACTTGTTATCCTCCGAAGGGCTTTCAAAGTCATCCCTTACACCATCAGAGGTTGCCGGGCCAGGCCACAAGCCTTCACTCCCAAGTGAAGGCACCAGAGGCCATAGCCCCACCTGATTCATTAAATCCAGAAAATCAATCAAGACATAGGAGTGGAAAATTCTACCTTCCACCAAACGGTGAACTTCACAGCTTCTTAGATTAACTACCTTGTGGTTGGCTGGTATACCACATAAGGGCTTCCGGAATGTTCCCTGGTAATGACATAACGACGCAACCATCAGATTGCCAGCCATGGAAAAGGCAACCCTATCATCCGGCACATTTTTTCCCATTACGAAAATACTGTCCCTTCTTTCGAGATCGGGAAGTGCTTCCCTGATGCTTTTCCAAACGCCATTGATGGAATCAATTCCCTGCAATTCGTTAAATGGATGGCTTCCCCACCAATGGGCATTAGAGTGATAACACTCCTTTGCATCCATACCATCGGTTAAATCGTGGAGATTGGTTCGTACATTTTTTTTCAACATGACAGGGACTTTCAGGTTATTAGGTTTGAATATGCAAAAATAATATAAGCCAAGATTACCTTCAAGAAAGCGGTATAGATTCTGTCAAGATACCTGCTGACATTACTTTTTTGGTTGCTGGAGATTACCAGAAGATAAGATTTATATTCAGGTAGAAATTCACTCAAAACCAAGTTTGGTATGACAAAAAAACAATTATTGCTTGTAAAGAAGAAAAAATAAATATAAACCGTTCCAATCCCAATTCTTGGGACAATCAGTAATATCATTACATACTATTGGAGAAAACCACATGAAAATTTTAACCAAAACTTTGGTTTTGGCTGGTTTTGCAGTGACTTTGGTTGGTTCAAGTATCTATGCAGATACTATCCGTTTTTGGACAACTGAAGAGCAACCCGCCCGTTTAGCTAGACAACAGGATATGGCAGCGCAATTTGAAGCGGCTTCCGGTATTTCTGTTGAAGTAATTCCGGTTACGGAAACCGATCTCGGAACACGTGCTACTGCAGCTTTTGCAGCAGGAGACCTACCGGATGTAATTTATCACCCGCTTCAATATGCCTTGCCTTGGGCCGAGGAAGGAATTCTTGATACTGGAGCAGCAACCGATGTGCTGAATAGTCTTGGTGCAGATACCTTCTCACCTGGTCCGATTGCAATGGCTGCCTACGGTGAAGATGTCACTTCCGTGCCGGTAGATGGCTGGACACAAATGGTTGTTTACCGCAAGGACAAGTTTGATGAAATGGGTCTGCAACCACCGACCACTTATCAAAATGTCATCGATGCGATAGCGGCCCTTCACAATCCACCCGAGATGTACGGTTTTGTAGCCGCTACCAAGGTTGATGAAAACTTCATGAGCCAAGTGCTGGAACATGTTTTCCTGGCTAACGGGGTTTCCCCGGTAGACAGCGATGGGTTTGCCCCATTGGATGTTGATGCAACCACGGAAGTTCTTGAGTTTTACAAGGCCATAGCCGAAGCATCACCTCCGGGAGAACTCTATTGGAAGCAGTCCAGGGAATTGTATTTTGCTGGTCAGGCAGCAATGATCATCTGGTCACCATTCATCTTGGATGAACTGGCAGGTCTTCGTGATAATGCACCCCCAACGATCAATGATGATCCGACTTCACCAGAATTGGCCTCGAAGACCGGAATTGTTACCAACTTCGCAGGACCCTCTAATCCTGATGGAGCTGCATGGGGGGATGTCAGATACTTTGGTATCACAACTGATGCGGATACAGATGCAGCGATGGCATTTGTTGAGTTCTCGATGAACGAGGGTTATACACAAACCCTGGCAATTGCGCCCGAGGGCAAGTTCCCCGTTCGCGCAGGTACTGCAGATGATCCGGATATGTTCAAGGAAGCTTGGTCAATGCTTCCGGTTGGTGTGGACAGAAAAGCCCCGTTGGGTGATCTCTATTCTCAGGACATGATCGACGAGATTGTTGGTGGACTTGATGTCGCCCAAAGGTGGGGTGTAACCGAGGGACAACTTTCCCTGGCATCAAAGATTATCAACAGCCAGGTCATCAATCGTCTGGTTAGGGAATACATCGATGGCAACATGGATGCCGCCGCAACCGTCGCTGCCCTTAACAGCGAATTGGCTGCAATAAACTAAAATTCTTTCTGGCAGCGGGGTTCAACCCGCTGCCATTATGTAAATTATTCGGAATTTGATGGAACCACCTAAAGGGCGAGGAAAACTAGCTCAAAGAGATGCCAGATTTGCCTGGTTTATGCTTTTGCCCACAGTGATAATCGTATCACTGGTTGTAATTCTACCCCTATTTGCCATCGTCTGGATAAGCGTAAAGCCAATTGATCTTGGCGATTTACGACCAACAACCCTAGTCATCCGAGAAAATGTTCGAACTGGCGGTGAAGTATACGAAGTCGAATATCGGGTACGAAACTCATCGCAGGAAGCACCAATTGTCGATGCAGGGTTTACGGACATAATACCTTCCGAGATTGAGTTACTGGAACTACCTGAAAACTGTTCACTATCGCAGGGAAGTAATCTGGACTGTGATTTCGGCGATATAGAAGGAGGATTCAGGGAAAGGTTCCGAATTCCGGCAACAATTACTGGGTCACCCGATGTTGCGGAAGATTTGGCAGAAGAAAGTCAACCGAGGGTAAGGGGAGATGCCGACAGTGTATTGACCAACACCGAATTCACCTTTGACAATTTCAGGAAACTATTTGATCAGAAGGAATTTTTCACGGTTCTGTGGACCACATTGTTCTATACATTCTTCGGGACGGTGGGTGCGCTTGTCTTCGGTTTGTTTGCAGCCTTGTTGCTCAACACCAGTTTCCGGGGTCAGGGCATACTCCGGGGGTTTTTCCTTTTCCCTTACGTAGCACCAGTAATTGCCGTAGCCTTTACCTGGATAAATTTGCTGGATCCGTTTTCGGGGTCCATAAACACCCTGATTGTTCAGATGGGTTTAACCGAGGAAGCCATCAATTTCTTCGGGCAAAGACCATTGGCCCTGATCATGGTAACCCTGTTCGAGGTTTGGCGTTATTTCCCACTTTCCTTCCTGTTTATACTTGCTCGCATGCAGGCCATTGATTTTGACATGTATGAAGCTGCAGATATGGATGGTGCATCACCATTCCAGAAATTCTGGTACCTGAGCATTCCCCAATTGCTAGGGATCCTGAGTATTTTGTTCCTGCTGAGATTCATTTGGACCTTCAACAAGTTTGACGACATTTTCCTATTGACCGGAGGTAATGCGGGAACAAGGACCTTGACAGTCAATGTTTACGAACAGGCCTTCGGCATATCAAACATAGGTGCCGGTGCGGCTGTTGCCGTGATCATCATGCTCTTTCTCCTGTTGTTCAGTCTTTTCTTTTTCCGTTTCATCAGCCAGGAGGAAGGCTTGTGAAGCGTTTGTATTATGGGTACATCATAGGGCCTATAATTGGCATATTCTGGACTTTGGTGGTTTCCACTTCAGTCTCAATACTCATGGCCTTTGCAACAGGTGGTGCCTTTTTATCCACATTGTGGGGTAGCATTCTGTCGGGCTTGCTTCTCGGCTTGTTGACGGTCCGATTCCAAAGCCACTTAATAATTATACCGACAGCTTTTATGCTTGCCATAATTCTGCCATTCGTGGGTTTGGGTCCATTGGCTTATGGAGATAGCATTCCATTTAGCCTGCAGGGAATAAGTTCATTGTTGTTCAGTATTGGTACGGGGTGGGCTCTGGTCAAATACCTGACGGATTGTCCTTGGGGCAATTTGACCAGACATGAATTTGAGGAATGTTTAATTCGTTTTCTGACCGGGTCGGGCTTGGTTTTCTTTACGGCCATTGTCCTAATTCCTTTTTATGTCATGGTCATGACCAGTCTTAAATCCCAACAGGCACTTTTACTCAACCCCCTGGATTTTTCCTTGGAGTTTGAAAAGGGATGGGGTTTACTGCGTAGTTATTTCGAGTTGTTCAACGATTTCAACTTTGGAACCTACATGATAACCAGTTTCGTAGTTTCGATCACGACGGTTATAATCACATTGTTGTTT
>CAZHIL010000191.1:0-2429 GCA_964532985.1 uncultured Albidovulum sp.
GCCCGTTGTTGTTGTACTCTGTTCTTGCCCATGAAACTTTCATCAATGACCACGGCAGAATAATGATTGCCATCGCCAGCCAAATCCCTGATGGTAATTTCAGCTTCAGGGAAAGCCGATCTGATGAGTTCCTCTAATTCATTTTGTGAAATGGCCATATCTACTATTTAACAATTAAACTATAGGTAGTTTAGAACTTTCGTGAAGTGTAACAATAACTTCAATATGTATATGAATACCATTTAGGTTTGTAGAGGAAATTGACAAGTTTGACTTGGCATCTCTTGCAATACCATCAAATTGTTTTCAAATTAATGATGATTTCGTAACCACTACATATTGGCAAGGTCTTTTGAAAAGCCCAATGCGGTTATCGGCCTTATAAAATTACCTTGCCTAGGTTCTGTTTGATTATTATATTGGGGTTGCAGCTAGAGGAAGGAACAATGCACCGGACCATTACCGAGAAAAAGAAGGAAATCGCGACCATCTGCCGCAAGCACAGGGTGGAACGGCTTGAGGTCTTTGGCTCGGCCGCAAGAGGCACGGATTTTGACCCTGTAACGAGCGACATCGATTTCCTGGTGGAATTCAACTCTGAAAAAGACCCTGTCACCCTCCAAAGATATTTGGGGATGATCGAGGACCTGTGTTCGACCATGGCAAGGGGGGTAGACCTTGTAGAAGAAAAATGGATCCACAACCCTTATCTGAAAGAAGCAATCAACGAGGACCGGGAGGTGGTTTTTGAGGAGTGATCCCCGTATATTGCTTCATGACATTGTGACCTATTGTCAGCGAATCATTGAAAATACAGCTCATTTGCAAAAATCAGACTGGCTTGCATCCGGCTGGGACCAGGATGCAGTTGAACGGAATATTGAAAGAATCGCAGAAGCCCTAAACAAAATTAGGGACCACAACCCGGAACTTATTCCAGAAATACCGGGTTTTGACCAAATCAGAGGCATGAGAAATATAATTGTACACCAATATCATGCAGTCAACCTAGATATTGTATGGGACTCCATGGTCGAGGACATTCCAGAATTGCAGGAGGCTGCATTACGCCTGCTCGCCAAACTTGATCCATAACAAACTCCAAATGATGACGACGATTCCGACCCGGCTCCTACCTTCTTTTTGTCCTAGTTTGTAAGATTGTCTGGAAAAGTCTTGGTTCCCATGAAGGATTTTCTCAAAAAAAGTCAAAAGCCATAACCCGCTATTGAATAACGATGAACAAACTTTATGACTAATGTTCGTTTAGGCGGTACTTTTACCCAACTTCTAATCATTTTTTTGATTTTGCTAAATTCATTCCTTTTATTTCGGACAAAATAAAATCCCGAAAAACTTTCAGCTTTTTGGATTCCTTCAATTCGTACGAATACGCCAGGTATAGGGGAATTGGATCAGATTCCAAATCGGGTAATACCTGTATTAGATCCGGTACCATTTCAGCAACATAGCCAGGGAGTAAACCGATACCCAAATTATTTTTTACCCCTAGAAAAACTCCATAATAATTGTTGATTATCATTTGATGATTTACCTTCAAGTTCATAATCTCATTTAGGAAAGCCTTTGCTTTAGGTGCATCCAAAGCAGAATTCCTTTGGCTGATCAAGCGATGTTCTCTCAAGTCTTCAATCTTTTCTGGGATCCCCTTGGTATCGGCATATTCCTGAGTCATGTATAGTCCCAAGGAAGTTGACATGATTTTTTTTCGCACAAGGTCAGCTTCAGATGGCTCCTTCATTCTGATGGCTATATCTGCCTCACGCATGGGGAGATCAAGAATCTTGTCATCCAGTAACAAGGTCAGGTTGAGATCAGGAAAGCTTTTGAACAATTTAGGCAAACGGGGAGAAATCCATAAAGTACCAAACCCGGTCGTTGTTGTTACGCGCAATTCACCACGGGCCAATTCCCTGAAATCCTTGATCTGGTTGGTGGCTTTCGTCAGTTGCTTATCCATGATTTCAACTGCATCCAGAAGAATCGTTCCCTGTTCGGTAAGGATAGTTCCTCTTGCATGACGGTGAAAAAGTTGAGTGGATAAATCTGCTTCTAGCGACCTTATCCGCCTGCTTACCACAGATTGGTGCAACTGCAGATTTTCACCAGCACGATAGACTGAACCTGACTTGGCCACTTCAAGAAAAACCCTGAGCTTATCCCAATCATGTAAAGATAAATTTTGATCGGACATCATTTGTACCCGTAAATTAAAGTCACCAAATCTATTGCTTTAATTGTATCCAAGTTGAGGCAAATCAAATTGAATACAATTAACTACGGCCGAAGTCCCACCATCAACCGGAAGGTCAATTCCTGTAATCCAATAACTCTTCTTGCTGATCAGAAACATGATGACTTCGGCTACTTCTTGTGGTGTTCCAGGCCGACCTATACGGTTTATCATT
>CAZHIL010000192.1:0-2578 GCA_964532985.1 uncultured Albidovulum sp.
GACCATGTTCTTCTGGCACCTGCATATATCATCACCAAGGCACAGGTGGATGAGCTTGTAGAAAAACTTGCCCAAGCGATTGACAGGGTTTTTGGAAATGCCACGGGGTAATATTTTACCCCAAATCATGGTGGCACCCAACGGGGCCCGCAGGACCAAGGATGACCATCCCAACCTGCCCATAACCATCCCCGAGCTTGTTTCTGATGCCATTGCATGCCATCAGGCAGGGGCTGATGCGATTCATGTCCATGTTCGGGATATCAAGGGACAACATACCCTTGATATCGGTCTTTATCGGGAAGTAATGAAAGAATTGGAAACCACTGTACCGAACATGTTGGTCCAGTTGACGACCGAGAGTGCCGGTATTTACAGCCCATCTGAACAACGTGACATTTTGCCAAAGCTCGAAGCACAATCAGTTTCGGCGGCAATCAGGGAATTTCTGGCCGACGGTGAATGGGAGTCTGCAGGCCGGGCTTATCACCAAACCTTTGAAAAGGGTACGGATATTCAGCATATAATGTATACCATGAAGGATATCGATTTGTTGGCCAGAATGGTTGCCAACGACGTAGTGCCCTCGGCAAGGCTACAAATTTTACTAGTCATGGGAACTTATAGTGGCATTCCTGCCAGATTTGAGGATCTGGAACCATTGCTTTCCCATGTGAATAAAGAAATACCGAACACAGAGCTCGCAGTCTGTGCTTTTGGCAGGCTGGAAACCAGGATTCTGTCAGCTACACTCAAACAAGGACACAACATCAGGGTCGGGTTTGAGAATAATTTATATCATGACAATGGCGAGATAGCCAAAGACAATGCATCCAGAGTTACTGAGGTCCAGCGCTTTACTTCCAGCTGAAGGGTGGATACCAATCAGACTTAAAGATTGTGTAAATTCGGAATTTTGGTGTTTGAATCGACAAGGGGGTAATGATTCAATTGTCTTGGCATATAACATCAGGGCTTTGACCGGCATACTGTTACCACCAAAATAGTAAATTACCCTAGCCTCTCCACGTGGCAGGTATCCGTAACTTCCGAACGCCACCAAGTTCAGGGATCAAGACCCCGAGTCCGGGGTTCATGGCCAGTTTATCCAGCAAGTTGTACCGCTCGTCAATTTCAAGAAGATCGTCAGCCTGTCGGGTCAATTATGCCGTTTCAACTTCAGTATGCATAACTAGATAAACACCTGGTTGGGATATAAATTTTAAGGTTCAAACTAGATTTTTGACCTTGGCTCCTTGCCGGGTTTTTCTTTACAATTAAGAAAAAATCAGGGCCGTGGTGATCAACAAATAGGCACTCTCTCATCGGTACTTGTATTAACAATGGAGCTTAAAGCCGATCTGTACTTAGGATAGTAGTAACAGTAAGATTTAAATTATATTTTTAGAAATTACTAAATACAGTTTTGGTTTGTCCAATAATCTTGAACCAGGAATAATTAACATGAATATCGTGAACCACTAATTTGGTATAATGTGATTGGATTTTGCTTGATCTGCTTTTCGTAAAGTATCAGATGATTTAGCAGATTTAGATAAACCTGTTTTACATTTATAATTGCATGGTTATATTTCTCCGTTCATTCTTTAATGTAGTGGACCATTAAATTTGACTCCACACAATCTCGTATATTTTTATGGAGAAAATAATGATTGATTTGATCAAGGCTGGACGCAAGGTATTAAACCTTGTTGTTCTGGCCATATTTACAGCAGGTGCCTTGACTACAACGTCACAGGCGGCAGATTTGGACCTTGCAGGCGAAACCGTGGAATTTGTGATTCCATTTTCTGAAACAGGTGGATCTGCCAAATGGGCCAATTTTTATGCGCCGCTTCTAAGTGAAGCCCTTCCTGGACAACCTACAATTGTCGTGAAATTCATGCCTGGAGCAGGATCCACGAAAGGTGCTAACTGGTTTCAAGAGCAAACATACGAAGATACAAATGGGACATTGATATTCGGTTCCTCCGGATCAACTCAATTCCCCTACTTGCTGGGTGACCCTCGGGTGAAGTACGAATATGCCGACTGGAATGTTGTTCTGGCTTCAGGTACAGGTGGTGTTGCCTACCTGCCTCCCGATCTTGCTGACATGATGAATGGTATGGATGCCTCTGGTCTTGCCGGTACTGATTTCATTTGGGGCAGCCAAGGCGCTACAAGGTTGGACCTTGTACCCTTGCTTGCATGGAAAATGCTTGGAATGTCGGTAGAGCCTGTATTTGGAATCAAGGGCAGGGGTGATGGACGTCTCATGTTTGAAAGAGGGGAAGCAAATATAGATTACCAAACTTCCTCTGCATACTTGAAGAGTGTCGTACCCCTAGTTGAAAATGGTCAGGCCGTACCCATGATGACATGGGGTGCCCTGGATGACAATGGTAATGTTGTAAGAGACCCGACATTCCCGGACATCCCTTCATTCAAGGAAGTCTGTGATGCAACTCCAGGTTGTGAAACCAGTGGAGAGGCATGGGATGCTTGGAAAGCTTTCTTCATTGCTGGCTTTCCTGCCCAGAAAATGGTTTTTCTGCCAAAGGGAGCAACGCAGGAA
>CAZHIL010000193.1:0-1512 GCA_964532985.1 uncultured Albidovulum sp.
GGTAATTTGGGAAGGCCGGAATGAGGATGAAAGCCTTTTTTCAGAAAATGACCCGTTATCTGTAAGCCATCAAGTATTTCTTCTTGTTCTTTAACCTTTCCCGACAACATGCATTGGGGCAAGGGAAACAGTTTTGAAGCCCATTCTCCTGCTCCCTCCCTGCTTACAGCGCAACCAGATTTGGGAGAAATGTATGCCAGGTTTTTTTCTGAATTGGTAACGGCACATTTCTCCAAATCAAGACCAAACCCTATTTCCTTTAACAACAAGATTTCCCATTCAAGGTAATCAATTAACCAGTTTTGAGTGGAATTGATCCTATCCAGGAGGCGAACGGTCTCAGTGTAAAGTTTTCTATGTGGATCGAATTGAGGCAGGAGACTGTCAAGCAAGGTACAGATGGAGTTAAGGGCATTCAGGGCTATTGGTCCAGAAAACACAATCTCTGTTCGCTGTTTCTCCAGTTCAACCTTGAAAGTTCCCAATAATTCATGGAGACGGGCACGCCATACAATAGATAATTGATTACCTTCAGTAAGAATTGAGGCCATTTTCTTAGACTTGGCGTTCCAGATCATTCCTGACCTTTTGCCATGATGTTTGGTCATGACGCTTGCAATGGCAGCATGTTCGCCATACGGTTTGGCCGAAAGAAAAAAACCCGTGTCTTGCCAATCCATTTAAAACAATTCAATTCGTAATGTTAAAAAAGTTTATCCTGCAAAGAAGATCAAATTAGGACTGACCCAAGCCCATTTCCCTCAGCCTTTTTTCGTCATCCATCCATTTCTTGCGGACTGTTACTCGCAAAAAGAGGTGAACTTTTTGACCAAGCAACTTGGAAATATCCTTTCTGGCATCAATGCCAACCTGTTTAATACATGATCCTGAAGCTCCAATGACCATCGCCTTATGCCCATCTCTGGCAACAACTATGTTTTGATCAATCCTGACTTCATTGTTTTTCATTTCCTTCCATTGATCAGTCTCGACACCCAGATTGTAGGGTATTTCCTGATGCAAACGCAACAGCAGCTTTTCACGGGTAATGTCACAGGCCAAGCTTTGAACGGACTGTGAGGAAATCTGATCAGGGGGAAAGAGCCACGGTCCTTCGGGAAGATTGTCCGAATACCATTCGATCAGATCCTCTATGCCATCACCCTTTTTGGCCGAAATCAAGAACACCTTGGCAAAGTTCATCCGGTTTGAAAAAGCATCAACCAACTTGAGTAACTCACTTGGATTAACCAGATCGATCTTGTTGACAATCAGAATGATTTTTGCCTGATCTTTCTCAAGTTGCTTCAGCCTTTTGATGATACCTCCAGTCTCTTCCAACTTGCCCGACTTTGGCTGAACCATAAGGGAGATAATATCTGCATATTTGATACTTCCCCAGGCAGACTTGACCATGGCCTGGTCCAACTTGGTCTTTGGATTGAAGATACCCGGTGTATCAACAAAGGCAATTTGGGTACCTTCCCTGTTCTGTATACCGATCAGGTTTGT
>CAZHIL010000194.1:0-5011 GCA_964532985.1 uncultured Albidovulum sp.
ATTACTGAACACCTCATTGTAATCTCGGTAGTTGTATTTATAGCACGCCTCTGCTACAGACAGGGGCGTGTATTTTGTCGTATAGTGATGAGGTGATCCATGCCCAGATCCGTTTCAACAAACTCTGAAAACCTTCTATCGTATTTGTACGCCCGTCACACCTACGAATTGTTCTAGATGATTTACTATCCTATGTTTCATTTCTTTACCGAAACTCTGTACTAATAAATGCCTTGAAAGAGAAAGGTTTTCTAAACAAATCTTCCGCATAAAATGGACGGTTGTTATAGAAGTTTTATGCTTTTCTTCTCAGGTTCTTCTTCTTCTTTCACAGTATCATCTGCTGGCTTGTTTCTAATTGTAAGCGATACGATTTTATATTCTTTCTTTTCAGAACGTTTAAACCGTTTACCTTCAGCTTTATTTTGTTCTTCCATCTCTCTTTCAGACTTCTGATCAGCCCGTCTTTCATCTGCTTTCCTGATATTATAGTCGAACAAATCACTGTATAAGTGATTTATAACTGACAAGATATTAGGAAGTTCAACTCCTTCAAAATTATATCTAATATGTGGTTCGTCATATTGAGTAATAAAAGCAGTTGTTCTTTCATCGGTACGCTTAAGTTTATGAGTATTAGCAAAGAAGTTTGGATCTATAGAAATATTACAGTATGACACATCACGGTCACCTGTATCTAATACTATTCTAAATTCCCTATTAACAAGTTTTTCTACCGCTTTTGAAAGCGTTTCAAAGAATTCACCTTTTACTTGTGATTGATCAGTAAAGGTAAAATCATCTCTTATTTGTAGCCATAAATCGCCTACATCTGTCTGTGGTATCTCATTGATAGCATACTTGCTAAAATCAGAGATACTTTCGTATTTCAAAATCATTTAATTGACTCCTTCTACAGATTTATGAGCGTTCCTACGCTCAAATTCAGCAGTTTTTACACCTTCAATAAATTTGTCTTTTATGGTAACATAATAAAAATAATTAAACCAACTTAAAACATTTTAATTTGAAAATTGGGGCAAAATGTAGTATAATATATGCAAGGAAAAAGGGAGGTTGTCGCCTCCCAAGAGTCAGAAATTAGACATTCCGCAAAATCGCAAACGGAGTTGCTTTTCTGATAAGTATCGTAATTTAATTATAGACTATTCTGGGTATTTTAGCAAGTATTTTTTTAAAATTGACTATAGAGGCATAAAGCGACTCCTTTGAATCTATTCAAGGGGGTTTTTTGTTGTGGATATACTTGAGATTATGCATAGGTTTCCTAATCAGGATGCATGTATTGAGCATCTTGAAAAAATCCGTTGGGGAGATGGTAATGCTACTTGTCCGCATTGCAATAGCACAGAAGTAGGGCGTAAAAATGAAAGTCAAGATGAAGGTAAAGTAGGGCGTACAGGTCGTTGGAATTGTTATGAATGTAAAGCAAGTTTCAAAGTGACTTCTAGGACAGTGTTTCATGGTACAAAGATACCGCTTTATAAGTGGTTTCTTGGAATCGCCTTGATAATGAATGCAAAGAAAAGTCTATCAAGTCATCAGTTAGCTCGTGATCTTGGCTTGAATCAGAAAACTGCATGGCGAATGGAAACGTGTATCCGTGCTGAGATGGCAAAGAAAGGTGGGGCGTTGTTAAAAGGTATCATAGAAGCAGATGAAACCTATATCGGTGGTAAACCACGTAAGGCAAACAAAAAGAAAGATAGAAAACCAGCAAAGCGTGGACGTGGCACTAATAAAATCGCAATACTTGGTGCAGTTGAACGGGGAGGTAAAGTTGTAGCAAAAGTAGCAAACGAACTTACAGGACGTGCTATCTACAATTTTATCAAAAAAAATGTTAATACTGCTGAGTCAGAACTCATAACAGATGAGTTTCAAGCATACCTTACAATCGGTAAGGAGATGAAACATCAGATTATCAATCATCAAGAACAATACACAGAGGGAGATAAGCATACAAATACCATTGAGGGATTTTGGTCTCTGCTTAAGCGTGCATGGTATGGTTCACATCACCACTATAAAGATGCATACGCTCCCCTATATGTAGCAGAAGGGTGTTATAAATACAACTACCGAAATCATGATAATGTATTTGGGAAATTTATTAAGGAAAGTATGAGAATTTAAATTTGAAATTTATCTCTATTCTGCTATTTATTATCGGGAAGTTTGTCAGGACGTTTATCTGGGGGGCTTCCCTTTTTATCCCATTCAATCCATAATGCATCTCTTTCAGCTTTGCCTTCAGCTTTGCCTTGAATTCTTGCTTTTTCTATTTCTTTAGCAATAATTCGGCGTTCTTTTTTTTCCCTTTCATATTTTATTGCGTTTTTAGTTCTACGAAGTGCTAAACATGCTTCTGTAGCTTTTGTTGAAAACCACATGATGAAATATCCTATAGGAAGTGCAATTGCTGCTAATACAACAGCTAATGGAATAAGAGTTGCTATATCTAAAATTGTATCTCTAAAATCATGATTATCATTATCAGGTTTAATCCAAAGCATATATATAACAAACATATCTATTGTAAAAAATATACCCGAATTTAGAACAGTCTTTGCATCAGCATTTTCTTTCTCATGAGATATGTTTCTATACTTGATTATGTAATAGACTATATATATTATTCCCATCTTTATAGTATTTTTAACTGATATTACACATCTTGAAGGGAACAATCTGACATCTCACGTGTATAAGTTTGTCAGACAAATATTATTGACATTTTGTCACATTACAATTATACTTTATAATTGAAGTTGCAGGGTTCTCCCGCAAAAGAAAACCCTGCAAATATTTCCAAACGAACAAGGTATAGTTTTGCTATCCCTTGCTGATTTAATTGTAGCATCATGATGCCTATTTGTCAAATACATTGTTAGTAATGCCTAGAACTATAAAAATTCTCTGGGAAAATACTAAAACTGACAAAGCATCTGAACACATGCTGATTTTCCATTGGCAAGGGATAGCAGCTATTCCTTATCACACCAATAGGAGGAATCAGCATGTTTGCTTTAAAAAGTCATAAGCAACATTTTCTGTATTTGATTATAGTATGTATTCTACTTTTTGTTAGTGGCTGTGATTCAGGTATTAAACCTAACTATTTTATAGGTATGTTTAGAGATGAAGGTGATATAGATCGCCTTTCTACTTGTCTACAGTCAATGCCTGTGATAGATGAAGATGGCAATATAATTGTCACAGCTAATAGTCAGTGTTTAGTTGATTTATCCAAGAGAGATATAAGTGATCCCAATATGGATGTGTTATTCTCTGAAATATTAAATGATCCTGAAAGTTATCTAGATAAATATCTTACGTTTGAAGCAATTGTTAAGAAAATCCTGAGTAGCTCCCACATCGAATTATTTACAAATCGCAAACAAATGGAGTTCGATATCATTGTTCATCATGGTGTTAATTTGTATTGGATAGACAAAGATGGGGAAGAACAGGATATGCTTCCGAATCAAAAATATGAATTTCAAGTTCGTATTTATGAAATTAAGATAACCGAAAATGGTATTTGGAAAATTTATTCTGAAATGTTAAGCACAACTACGAGAAAACTCGTCAATCCACCAGTGCTCATTATAGAACCTGCAGTAGAAAATAAATAGTTTCGGTGATTGATAATTTGATTAATTTTATGATTAAGACCAAGTATTTATCCATTCACCTAATTTAAAGGTAAATAAGTTGGCTTTCCAATAACCTAATTAACCGACTTATTTACCCCTTGATTTTCTTAGAACAATTTGGTATCATAGGTGTATAAGGATACATAAAAAATAAAACAATAAGGAGATAATCATGACAACAATAGAATTTGAACTCAAAGAATACTTAGGAGAAGAATTTGGCAAAATACACGACGAATTAAAAAAAATAGAAACAAATTTGGAAGCACACAGAAAAACTGAAGACGAAATCAAAACTGATCTTACCAAACTCAACACCCATTTCAGATGGCTGCTTGGGATCCTTTCGCCCGTCGGGACCTCCGTATTGATTATCGTTGTCAAAATATTGTTCTTCTCATGAAACCCATAACCAAATTAATAAATCCCAAAACTATTATACGTTATTTTTACCATCAAACTACTAAAAAAGGAAGGTTATTTTATGTCAAAAACTCAAGCCGAAATTGCACAAAATGAGTTGTGCCAGATGAATCTAACAAAAGATGAGAACAACCCTGAAAAGAAAGATTTTGTAAGTAATCCTGAACTTGCAAATAGACTTGAAATTAATGATCAGGCTACGGTATATAATGCAAGACATTCTCTCATATTCGCAAGAGAAAATGGAATAAATGAGAATTGTTTCATCGTATACACATGGAGATGGAAAACAAATGACAAGTATGCTAAAATCGGTAGATGCCCAATAGGAAACCTAAGAGGGCGTATTATCACAACATACGAGCCTCTAGATGATCCACTGATCATAGGTGTCAAAGAATTCTCTAATCAACACGAAGCGAGAGAATATGAAATTAATATACTCAACACCAGATTAAGAAGAACAAGACCTGATCGTGATTGGGTCTTTATTGACGAAACTTTTAATAAAATAATTGATAATGAATTTATTAGAATCGATAAAATTTTCAAAAAATGAAAATCATCAAGTCTGAAACTAAATGGTAATTTATCTATAAATTCACAAAAGGATATATTAGCCCAAAACTACTTATTGCGTAAATTTTTATATCCCAATCCATAAGTGGTTTGCCAAATTCCTCAATTTTGCGTTTTATCGCAAGTTCAGCAGATGAGAGTATCACCCAAGGTTCATCTTCGTCAGGTGTTGACATCATCACACCATTATCATTCAGATATTGGGTTATGTTCCCTGTCTGTTTGTCAAAATCACTACCAATTGTTCCTGCATCAAAACTAACCGTAGCCCAAGGCGCGCCATTATGTAGTAGTAGAACATTCGTATCTACAGTGGCATCAAATACATC
>CAZHIL010000195.1:0-6705 GCA_964532985.1 uncultured Albidovulum sp.
GAAGAGCACAGGATGCACCCGAGGATTCCGGTCTTGGCCTAATCATCCAGGAAATGGTCTATCAGAGTGGAAATGGAGCACTCAAGGTTGGCAAAAGTCATTTGCAGACCATGAGCGATAGTGAATGCAGGCATGAAATCAGTTATTTCGATATTGTATCGCTTGGCAAGAATCGGATTAAACTGAACACTTCAGACGAGGTACGGGATACCTTAAATAAATTTCATACAACCCTACGTAGCGAATTAAAGGATGAATTCGAACTGTTATTTGTTGCTGAAAACAACCAACCGGTCATTCTTGATTACAAAATCCCTACTAGAACCGTTAACTCTGAAATAAAGGTAGCGGTCAAATTGGTTGAGGATAACTTAATAAATAAATCGGATGCCTTGATGAGGATTGATCCAGAAAGTCTTACTCGGGCTATCCACACTCAATTGGGTGAATTTGACAAAGAAAAAATATTATCCAGGGGAATCGCCGCCAGTCCTGGAGCAGCCTCAGGAGTTATAGTCTTTTCTTCAAGGGCCGCTGAAGAAATGGCCATCAAGGAACAATCATGTATTCTGGTTCGACCTGAAACAGGACCTGAAGATATTAAGGGGATGTATACAGCCAAAGGTGTTCTGACTGGACGTGGTGGTCTTACCAGTCATGCAGCGGTTATTGCGAGGAGTTTGGGGGTACCCTGTGTCGCGGCAGCAACCGATCTTGAATTCGATCCCAAGGAAAAAACCTTGGTGGCAAAGAGTGGAGCAATATTGAGAGAGGGTGATCACATCACGATTGATGGTTCCGATGGGATAGTTATAGAGGGGTTTGTTCCGAAAGTTAGGCCAAGCCTGGATATCGATTTTGATACTTTTCTGAAATGGTCCGACGAGATCAGGGATATTGGGGTCAGGGCAAATGCCGACACTCTGGATGAAGTTGCAGTCGCCAAGGGTTTCAGAGCCGAAGGAATTGGGTTGTGCCGAACTGAACATATGTTTTTTGCAGAATCCCGATTGACCGTAATGCGAGAAATGATTTTCAGGGATTCTACTGAAGACCGAAGGGAAGTGCTGAAGGATCTTTTGGTAATGCAAAAGGGAGACTTCAAGGACCTTTTTGTACAAATGTCCGGTTATCCCGTTTGTATCAGACTGCTGGATCCCCCGCTTCATGAATTCCTACCTCGGGATCAGGAAGAAATTCGTGAGTTGGCTGAAGCATTGGATTTACCTGTAAGTCAAATTTACACGAGGATGGATGAATTAAGGGAATTTAATCCCATGCTCGGAATGCGAGGGGTAAGATTGGGTATAACAATGCCTGAAATTTATGAAATGCAGGCCAGAGCCATATTTGAAGCTGCTGCTGAAGTAGAAAGTTCGGGATTGCAAGCAAATCCGGAAATCATGATTCCCCTGGTCTCTGCCAACCGCGAGGTCGAACTGATCAAGGACTTAGTAGATACAATTGCTTTGGATGTACAAGATAAAACCGGTTCTGAACTTACATATAAAATAGGTGTCATGGTAGAAACACCCCGTGCAGCAATGCGTGCGGGGGACCTTGCCGAAAAATCTTCCTTCCTGAGTTTTGGTACCAACGATCTAACACAATTGGCCTTTGGCATCAGCAGGGATGATGCTTCAAGAATAATAGATGAATACCTTAAAAAAGGTGTCTTGGATGCTGACCCGTTTGTTAGTATTGATCATGATGGTGTCGGTGAGCTTTTACACATGGCCGTTCAAAGAGGAAGAAAGGCCAGAAAGGATTTGATCTTGTCTATATGTGGCGAGCATTCGGCAGATCCGGGCACGATTCAATTTTGCCGCGAAACAAATTTTTCCTATGTATCATGCACTCCCTACAGAATTCCAATAGCAAAACTTGCCGCCGCCCAATGTGTAATTATGGATGAATTTAAGAATGGCAAAACTTGACAATCCAAATTTTCATATTAAATCCTAACAAAATAAATACCGAAAAAAAATTAACAACAAATCGGCAGAAATGAGGTATAATCAATCTGCCATCAGTTCATCAGTGCAGACTTGGAATTTGAGCAGTTGTTTGTTTTTGTTTGAAAAATGAAAAGCTGACGATGCTAAATAAAATTATTATTTCAAGATTGTCCAAGATCATTTTTACCGTACTCCTAGGTCTGGGTTTTGGGGTAATTAGCCCATTTTCAATTTTGGCTCATGACCATGATACCGGCTCAGTTACATCACTACCAAAAAATTCAAACGAATTTTTGGATAGTAGTGAGATTTTGGTAGCCAATATTGAAATACGTCCAGAACTCCAGTACTTCTTTCCAGTTCCAATACCAGTAATTACACGAGACAAGATTGCATTACCCCAGCAAAGGCCAAAAATCTTTTTTCCGGGCACTAACCAACAAAATGCTAGAGAATATTTTACCCTGCCTCAGCAAAGACCGAACCCATTTTTTCCCAATACAATGTATCATGATATCAAAAACAAGTTTGCCTTACCCTACGACAGGCCTCTGGTACCCTTGTTTTCAGAACAGACACAAAACCTGCTGGACCTAGGAACCCCCAAGTTAAGAAGAGAGGCCGTAAGAGATTTCGGGTGTTTGGTTGAAGCCATATATTTTGAAGCCAGAGGAGAAACTCTAGAGGGCCAAAGGGCCGTAGCTGAGGTCATTTTAAACAGGGTAAAATCACCCGATTTCCCAAACACGATTTGTGGTGTAGTCCGACAAGGTGGGATCAAAAAGGCCCGTTGTCAATTCAGCTATTATTGTGATGGAAAGCCAGAGATATTCCATGAATCAAAGGTTTATCTGGAAATTCAAAATATGGCCCTGAAATTCATGAATGGTCAATATCCACAGATTTTTGCTGAATCCACCCACTTTCATGCATCCCATGTCAAACCGTTTTGGGTTTCCGAATTCCAATACCTCGGGAAAGCTGGGGAACATCATTTCTATTCTCATTAATTCCCTTCCATAGCTCATGAAATACCTGTACAATTGGCATGAGCTAAATTGAAAAAGGAAAAAAATGGGTATTTCTTGTTTTGGAACTGACGGAATAAGAGGGCGGGCCAATACCTTTCCCCTGACTGCAGAAGTGACCTTGAAAGTAGGCATGGCAGCAGGAATGTTTTTCCGTAAAACCTCCAATAACCAACACCGAGTGGTCATCGGCAAGGACACCAGACGTTCAGGTTACATGCTGGAAAACGCCCTGACTGCTGGATTAACCGCGACCGGCATGAACGTTCACCTTTTGGGACCCATACCTACCCCCGCTATAGGGTTGCTGACTAAGTCGATGCGCGCTGATCTTGGAGTGATGATCACAGCTTCTCACAATGGTTTCCAGGATAACGGAATGAAATTTTTTGGTCCCGATGGGTTTAAACTTTCCATGGAATCAGAGAAGCAAATCGAAAAATTGATTGATACTGACTTACCATTGGAATTGCCTGAAAACATCGGTCGTGCTGAAAGAATTGATGGGGGATTGGGAAGATATATCGAATTTGCCAAAACAACCTTTCCCAAGAATTTGCGTCTGAATGGCCTGCGAATTGTCATTGATTGTGCCAATGGTGCCGGATATAAGGTTGCACCAGAAATTTTATGGGAACTCGGTGCCGAGGTCGTACCGATAGGTGTTTCTCCCAATGGTTTCAATATCAACCAAAATTGTGGATCAACTGACCCTGCGCTGCTGATTGAAAAAATCAAGGAAACCAGAGCTGATGTTGGCTTGGCCCTGGACGGTGATGGTGACAGAATCTTGGTTTGTGATGAAAGGGGTAGGGAAATTGACGGTGATCAACTACTAGCCTTGTTTGCAACCAGGCTGGCGGATACGGGTCAACTCCATAATAACACCGTTGTTGCAACCAAAATGTCAAATCTGGGTTTGCAAAAATATTTGGAAGAAAAAGGGATTAACTTGATCAAAGCATCAGTAGGAGATCGGAATATTTCCAAGGAGATGCGCACCGGAGGTTTTAGTTTGGGTGGTGAAAACTCAGGTCACATAATTATTTCAAAGTATTCAACTACCGGTGATGGCATTATTGCAGCCCTGCAGTTTCTTTCAGCACTGGTTGAAACAGGTAAGAAGGCAAGCGAGGTTGCAAATGTATTTAAACCCGTGCCACAGATCTTGCGAAATGTAAGAATCTATAAGGGCGGTGATCCGACGAAGGATGAAAAGGTTCAGCAAATCATAAGCAACAATGTCGAGAAACTTAACGGCAAAGGTCAGGTTTTTGTTAGGAAATCAGGGACAGAGCCTGTAGTACGGGTACTGGTTACCGGCGAGTGTATAAATTCAATTACCGAAATTGCCAACGAAATCGAAAATGCAGTATTGATGGCCGCTTGATCCTGGTCTTTTGTAGACAAAATAGGGTCAGCACCACATATAAGTCGCTTTCATAAGCCCTCGGGGAAAAACTCAACTCATGCTCATGTCGTTATGACCAGAAAACAATACTGCGATATATTTATATCGGGCGGTGGATTGGCTGGCCTGATGACAGCCCTTTCACTCGCTGACAAGTTTTCAAAAATCATCTGCTGTGACTCCAATCTTAAGTTTGATTTGGATTCTTCCGGCTTGCCTCAAGACAGGAGAGTCACTGCACTGTTCAACAGTTCACTGGATTATCTTGCAAACCTGATTCCTCTGGAAGAATTATTGACCAATTGTGGAAAAAGATTGTCAGAGATCGAAATTGTGGAAGCAGGGGGAAAGGGTAAACTCATACAAACAACTTCCTTTAAGTCCCATACCATAGATAGAGAGGAATTTGGTTGGGTAATACCAAACGAAAACTTGCGAAAGGCACTGATCGCTAAAGTTTTACAAAACCCGAGAATAACCACTTTATCCACGACTGGTGTCGAGAAGGTCATCACCAGAACAAAAGAAGCACATATTCTCCTGAGTAATGGGGACAGGTTAGTATCCCGGCTACTAATTGGGGCGGATGGTAAGAACTCCAGGGTAAGAGAATGCCTCAGGATTAATACCAATCGTATAACCCTTCCTCAGAGTGGAATAACATTCAATGTCAGGCACCAATTCCCTTTAAGTCATAAATCGATTGAAATCTACAAATCTGGAGGACCATTCACGATTATTCCACTTCCAGGTGAAGATGAATATTCTTCCAATATTATCTGGATGGACTCAAACAGAAATATTGACATCTATAGCCAAATGGACAGCGACAGTTTTGCCTTGGAAGTAATAAAACGCTCACTTGGAATGGTTGGGAATATTGAAATTATATCTTCTCTCATGAAATGGTCAGGAACCTATCAGATGGCCAACAAGTTAAGTCACGAAAGGGCCGTGTTGATTGCTGAAGCTGCCCATAATTTACCCCCGATAGGAGCACAGGGACTTAATTTGACAATAAATGATATCAAACTGCTGAATGAACAGCTTGCCAAATCAGAAGATCCTGGTGATTTTAAGGCCCTGAAGGACTATTACTCAACCAGATATCTACCAACATTGTTGAAGTTTGTCGGTTCAAACTTCCTGAACCTGATGTCGTTCTCGAATATTCTTCCCTTGAAAATAATACGGAAAGAGGGGGCAAATATATTTGCAAACAACAGGCAACTTCAAAGCATGTTGATTAAATTTGGACTTGGTGAAGGGCTTTTTGAGGTAAAACCCTTTTCCCGAAAAGAATAAAGTGTATAACGACAGACTTCGGGGTTAGAAATCCCTTTAACAGTAATTATATCCTGAAATTCAAAATTGATGGAAAAATGACCTTTTCCATTTCGAGAGCAAGAAATATAGATTGGAGAACAAAATGCGAGTGTATTATGATCATGATTGTGATGTAAGCCTTATCAAGGACAAGAAGGTTGCTATTTTGGGTTATGGGTCACAAGGTCATGCCCATGCCCTGAATTTAAGGGATTCCGGAGCAAAAAACATTGTTGTTGCCCTCAGGGAGAATTCTTCCTCAGCAGCTAAGGCCAAGGCCCAGGGATTGGATGTCATGGGAATTTCAGAAGCTTCGGCATGGTGCGATTTGATCATGTTTACAATGCCTGATGAACTACAGGCCGAAACCTACTACAAATATGTTCATGATCATATTCGAGAAGGTGCAGCCATTGCCTTTGCCCATGGTTTGAATATCCACTTCCAACTCATCGCACCGAAATCCGGCATTGACGTGGTCATGATTGCACCCAAGGGGCCAGGCCATACTGTCAGGGGTGAATTCGTCAAAGGCGGGGGTGTACCCTGTCTTGTTGCTGTCGATAGGGATGCAACCGGTTCTGCTATGGAAACGGCATTATCCTATTGCGCTGCCATCGGGGGCGGTCGTTCGGGAATCATTGAAACTGATTTCAAGGAGGAATGCGAAACTGACTTGTTTGGCGAACAGGCTGTCCTTTGTGGTGGAGTGGTGGAGCTAATCAGACAGGGTTTTGAAACACTTGTCGAGGCCGGTTATGCTCCGGAAATGGCCTATTTCGAATGCTTGCATGAAGTTAAACTCATTGTTGATCTGATTTACGAAGGTGGTATTGCCAACATGAATTATTCAATTTCGAATACGGCTGAATATGGCGAATACTATTCAGGACCAAAGGTACTGCCATATGATGAGACCAAGGCACGAATGAAGAAGATTCTAAGTGATATCCAGAATGGTAAATTTACCAGTGAGTGGATG
>CAZHIL010000196.1:0-2144 GCA_964532985.1 uncultured Albidovulum sp.
CGGCGAATCCTGGCAGCTATCAAGGCCGCCTCATTGACCAGATTTGCAAGATCTGCTCCTGAAAAGCCGGGGGTACCTCGTGCAATGACCTTTAAATCCACATCTGCACCCAAGGCAATCTTACTGGCATGTACCTGAAGGATTTTTTCACGACCAATAATATCGGGGGGTGGAACCACAATCTGGCGGTCAAAACGGCCGGGGCGCAAAAGTGCCTTGTCAAGGACATCCGGACGGTTGGTCGCAGCAATGATGACAACCCCGTCATTCATTTCAAAACCATCCATCTCGACAAGAAGCTGATTCAGGGTTTGTTCCCTTTCATCATTGCCACCACCAATTCCAATTCCCCGGGATCTTCCTACCGCATCAATTTCATCAATAAACACGATACAGGGAGCGTTTTTCTTGGCCTGCTGGAACATGTCCCTGACCCTTGATGCACCAACTCCCACGAACATTTCAACAAAATCGGAGCCCGATATTGTATAAAATGGAACGTTCGCTTCGCCCGCAATGGCCTTGGCTAAAAGGGTTTTACCTGTTCCAGGAGGTCCAATCAACAAGGCACCTTTTGGTATTTTTCCACCCAAGCGCGAGAAGATAGACGGATTCTTGAGAAAATCTACAATTTCCTCGAGCTCTTCCTTGGCTTCATCAATGCCGGCAACATCTTGAAAGGTTACCTTGATATGATCTTCAGTGAGGAGCCTGGCTCGGGATTTGCCATAGCCGAAAAGCCCTCCGGGGCCTCCCTGCGACTGTTTCCTTTGCAGGTAAAGCATCAGGAGCAGAAGCAAAAAACCGATTATAAAGGGGCCCATAAAACCAATCTCCTGACTGACAATTCTCCTCTCAACCCCAAATCAAACCTCGGCTTCCGTCAGGTTTGGTTGACCTCCTGGCCGATTTCTTGAGGTGGTGGGAATGGTAAAGATGGGCTTGGTTGAATCATCCTTTGGAGTCTCTTCCTCGTCTTTCTTCAAGGATTCTCCTGCCAGTATCTTAGTAATATCAGAACCGGTGAGAGTCTCGTATTCAAGCAGACCCTGGGCCAGCCTCTCCAGATCTCCCCTTTTCTCTGTCAGGATTTTCTTTGCCGTTTCATAGCCCTCGTCAACCAACCTGCGCACTTCGGCATCAATTATATCCAATGTATTCTGGCTGGTTGAAACCTGTCCAGAATAAGGACCAAGAAAGGATTGTTGTTCGTTGGCATAATCAATGTTACCCAGTTTTTCCGACATTCCGAACTGGGTTACCATAGCCCTGGCTATCTGGGAGACCTGCTTGATATCCGAGGCAGCACCCGATGTAACGTTTTCCTCACCAAATACCAGTTCCTCAGCAACCTTGCCGCCCATGGCCATAGCAATCTTTGATCTATATTTGGTAATATTGACTGACAGTTGATCCCTTTCCGGCAAAGACAAAACCAGTCCCAAAGCCCTACCCCTAGGGATGATCGTGGCCTTGTGGATTGGGTCGTGTTCAGGAACATTCAAGCCAACAATGGCATGCCCGGCTTCATGGTAGGCCGTAAGTTTCTTTTCATCTTCAGTCATGACCATGGACCGTCTCTCCGATCCCATCATGACCTTATCCTTGGAATTTTCAAAATCAATCATGGCTACGAACTTGCGACCAACCCGAGCTGCAAGCAGGGCCGCTTCATTAACCAGATTTGCCAGATCAGCTCCGGAAAACCCTGGAGTTCCCCGTGCAATGATCCTGAAGTCAACATCCGGACCAAGGGTTACCTTTCGGGCATGGACCTCAAGGATTTTTTCCCGGCCAATGATATCTGGATTAGGGACATGAACCTGACGATCAAATCGACCTGGACGCAAAAGAGCCGGATCCAGTACATCGGGACGATTGGTTGCGGCAATGATTATAACGCCTTCATTTGCTTCAAAACCATCCATTTCAACCAATAGTTGGTTAAGGGTCTGTTCACGCTCGTCATTTCCTCCACCGTAACCAACGCCTCGTGACCTGCCAACAGCATCTATCTCGTCAATGAATACGATACATGGCGAGTTTTTCTTGGATTGTTCGAACATATCCCTGACCCGGGATGCACCAACACCAACAAACATTTCGACAAAATCCGATCCTGAGATTGAAAAGAAGGGAACG
This sequence comes from uncultured Albidovulum sp., assembly GCA_964532985.1. GTDB lineage: Bacteria > Pseudomonadota > Alphaproteobacteria > Rhodobacterales > Rhodobacteraceae > MPNP01. The sequence goes on from CAZHIL010000196.1 coordinate 2,143, forward strand.
CC
>CAZHIL010000197.1:0-2269 GCA_964532985.1 uncultured Albidovulum sp.
AGCGACTCAAGCTGTAGAGGAATTTGGTGGCAGGTTTCTGGCCCGGGGAGGCAAGTTTCTTTCCAAGGAGGGTACGAATCGCCAAAGAAATGTAATTGTGGAGTTTCCCAGCCTGGAAAGTGCCAACAACTGCTATAATTCTGCAACCTATAAACGTGCCTTGGCGGTAGCGCATAAATCGGCCGAACGTGAATTTATAATTCTCGAAGGTGCGTAATCAAAGAATTTTGAAGATTCTTCTATTGTATTTGAAAATCAAGTAATATAATTCAACCCAACAAATTTTTTACTAAGGAGTATCTTATGAAAATTAATGCAAAATCCGTTGCAGTAGCCGGTGCAGTAGCTGCAGCCTTTGTGGCCTATGCAGTTCCCGGTGTCGCTGAAGAAAAAGAAAAGTGTTACGGTATTTCCCTTGCCGGTGCAAATGACTGTGCTGCTGGTCCTGGTACGACTTGTGCCGGTTCCTCAACTGTTGATTATCAGGGTAATGCCTGGACACTGGTACCTTCAGGTACGTGTACAACAATGGAACTTCCCGGTGATCGTATGGGTTCACTTGAGCCATTGGAACGGGATCTTCCTTCCTAAGCAAATTATGAAGTACAGGATTCTGGTGTCATGCCATGGTAAATTATCTTGATATCGAATCCTGCACTCTTCCCTCCAAGCCTGGAGTAGGCTTCAAGAGCCAACATTTTCAGGAAATTATTGAACATCCGGGCGATGTATCCTGGTTTGAAATCCATGCAGAAAACTATATGGGTGATGGCGGAAGACCGATTGCCCAACTCAGGAAATTACGTGAAAACTTTCCTATTTCCTGCCACGGCGTAGGTTTGTCCATTGGCGGTGAAAATCCCTTGGATATTGATCATCTCAAACGCCTGAAAAATCTTGTTTCATGGCTTGAGCCTGCTGTATTCTCTGAACATTTGGCATGGTCAACTCATGAGGGTAACTATTTCAATGATCTTCTTCCTCTTCCTTACAATGACACCACCCTCGAATGCGTGTCAGAGCATATTGATCAGGTTCAGGAGACCCTGCAAAGACCGATGCTTTTGGAGAACCCTTCAAATTATCTGGAATTCGAAGAAAGCACCTATAGTGAAATTGAATTCATTGAGATGATTGCCAAAAGAACCGGCTGTTTCCTGCTTCTTGATGTAAACAATGTCTATGTGTCATCTGAAAACAGAAACTTTGATCCCTATGGTTATTTGGATGATTATCCCTTGAACCTTGTCAAAGAAATTCATCTTGGCGGACATGAATTGGAGCAAATGGAAGGTGGCCCTGATCTACTGATTGATAATCATGCCTCGGAAGTGATTGATCCTGTCTGGGCGTTATATGAATACCTGATTTCCAAAACAGGTCCACTTCCGACTTTGATCGAGTGGGATAATGATATTCCCGATTGGGAAAAACTCTCTTCGGAAGCTACCAAGGCAAACTGTATCTTAACCGAGTTATCATCGAAAGCAGCATGAAACCTTTCAACGGGGAATTTATAGAGGCTATCCTTAAGCCTGACAAACCCGTTCCTCCAAGGTTGACAATACCTCATGACAAAATCGACCGCAGGTTTTTAGTTTACCGCAACAATGTGGTTGCTAGCTTGATTGAAGGCTTGGAAGTTTCATTTCCGGTCATTCGAAAACTGGTGGGGGATGAATTCTTCAAAGCCATGGCGGGAATTTATGTTCGGAAGTATCCTCCAAGTTCACCCCTGATGATGTTTTATGGCAAGGAAATGCCCGAATTTCTCCAAACTTTTCCCCCGGTCCAACATCTTGCATACCTGTCAGATGTTGCGAAACTGGAAAATGAATTAAGGAAATCCTATCATTCAGGTGATCCGGAACCAATCGATCCGAAGTTTTTTGAAAACCTAGCCCCTGAAGAACAACTCAAGACCCATTTGGAATTTAGCCCTGCTGTCAGATTGTTTTATTCCAATCATCCTGTAGCAAGTATTTGGGATGCAAATATAAGGGACGGACCAAACCCAAAAGCGGCTGAGGAGTTTGTGTTGATTGTTCGACCTGACTTTGACCCTTATCCTGTCAAAATTATCCGTGGAGGCTACCATTTTGTAAAATACCTGATGGAGGGGGATAATATTGGAGTGGCCTGTGAAAAAACACTATTCCATTCGGAAGAATTTCATTTCGATTTGGCAGATTTGTTTCAACTTCTTCTTACAACGAACTCCATAAGTAATGTTGTAAGCAATAATGAAATCGGTTAATAGTTAAAATAC
>CAZHIL010000198.1:0-9431 GCA_964532985.1 uncultured Albidovulum sp.
GGTTGCCAGTGCTGCTCCGGTTGCCATGTAAGCAGCTCCCTGTTCATGACGGGAAACGATGGGAGTAATAGAATCTGTATAGTCGTAGAGTGTATCGAAAAAAGGATCGTTTTGAACCCCGGGTAAACAGTAAAGTTGATCAATCTTATTTTTGATCAACGATTTAATTACTAACTCGGCTACTTTAATTGTCATGATTATCCTTAGTGCTTAATTCATATGTATTGTAATACCTTAAAGTTATTGAAGTAAAATAATTTGTGCTGTTGAAAGTACATACATCTTTGTTTGTTTATCATCCAATTCTTACAGGATTGAAACAATTTTCTTAACTATGTACAAATCAGGTGATGTTTCAAAATTCCTATCTTATGGGTAAAACAACCAAGCTAAATGAAACCATATGTTTTACACACGTTAGTTTAGCTTTATATTTGAACCCTTAAAAATTAACACCTGGACTATACAACTTCAAAAAGGCTGAATTATAAATGGTTAGGATAACAATGAGATGATTTGTTTTTCAGAATTAACTCAAATTTCAGATATCAAAAAAATCTTTGCTGTAGAGAATTGTATAACTCTAATCGATATTTCAGTCTTATTGTACAGGAACAAAAAACGAGTTTAATTGCCGGATAACTTAACAAGAGCAAAGAATAAGTGGAATTAGGGTATGACTGGTAATCAACAACGTGCAGCACTACACCGCCAAATCTGGCAGATCGCCAATGATGTTCGTGGCGCTGTTGATGGCTGGGACTTTAAGCAGTATGTCCTTGGGGCACTTTTTTACCGCTTTATCAGTGAAAATTTCTCAAGCTATATCGAAGCTGATGATGAAAGTATTATCTATGCTGAAATATCTGATGATATTATAACCCCTGAAATCAAAGACGATGCTATCAAGACCAAGGGATACTTTATCTTCCCCAGCCAATTGTTCACCAATGTTGTCAAAAAAGCCAGTAACAATGAGAGTCTAAATACCGATCTAGCAAGAATCTTTACCGAAATTGAAACATCTGCAAGTGGCTATCAATCAGAAGGAGACATCAAAGGTCTTTTTGCCGATTTTGATACAACCAGCAATCGCCTTGGAAATACAGTGAAAGATAAAAATACCCGTTTGACCGCTGTTCTTAAAGGTGTGGCTGGGCTTGAATTGGGTGATTTTTATGGTACTCAGATCGATATGTTCGGTGATGCATACGAATTCCTTATCTCCAATTATGCTGCCAATGCTGGCAAATCCGGTGGCGAGTTTTTTACCCCACAACATGTCTCAAAGTTGATTGCCAGACTTGCCATGCACAAGCAAACCAACGTCAATAAGATCTATGATCCTGCAGTAGGTTCAGGCTCATTGTTGCTGCAAGCAAGAAAGCATTCCAAGGAGCATGTTATTGAAGAAGGGTTTTTCGGTCAGGAGATCAACCACACAACCTACAACCTTGCTCGTATGAATATGTTTTTGCACAACATCAATTATGACAAGTTCAATATCCAACTTGGGAATACCCTTATTAATCCACAATTTGGCGATGATAAACCGTTTGATGCCATTGTTTCCAATCCACCTTACTCTGTTAAATGGATTGGTTCAGACGATCCAACCCTGATTAACGATGAACGCTTTGCACCTGCTGGTGTACTGGCACCTAAATCTAAGGCAGACTTTGCTTTTGTACTTCATGCACTCAACTACCTCTCAAGCAAGGGGCGTGCAGCGATTGTATGCTTTCCTGGTATATTTTACCGTGGAGGAGCAGAGCAGAAAATACGAAGATATCTGGTAGACAAAAACTTTGTGGAAACAGTGATTTCACTAGCACCCAACTTGTTTTACGGAACCTCCATTGCAGTTTCCATTTTAGTTTTGGCAAAAAATAAAACTGATACCACTATCCAATTTATTGATGCTAGTAGCGAAGAATTCTTCAATAAGGAAACCAAGATCAATGTCATGCATGATCAACATATTCAGCAGATCATTGATATGTTTGACAGTAAAGAGAATGTCAAACATCTGGCTCAATCAGTTCCTTATGATGAGGTCGTTATGAAAGATTACAATCTATCTGTCAGCTCTTATGTTGAAGCCAAAGACACACGTGAGAAAATTAATATTTCCGAACTCAATATAGAGATAAGGAACACCGTCAGAAAGATTAATCAGTTACGCAGCGATATTGATTCTATTATTGCGGAGATAGAAACATGAGTTATTTGGAAAGACTGCTAGATGGTGCTGAGGTAGAGTGGCAGCCTCTTGGGAAAATGGCAGAAATTAAACGCGGTACATCAATTACAAAGAATAATGTTGTTCATGGTAAAATCCCCGTAATTGCAGGTGGAAGGAATCCAGCTTATTTTCACAATGTAAGTAATCGTGAAGGTAATGTAATTGTTATCGCTGGTTCTGGAGCATATGCTGGTTTTGTAAGCTGGTGGGAACAACCAATTTTTGTATCTGATGCTTTTACAGTAAAACCTAATGCTGGGATATTACCCAAGTATTGTTTTTATTGGCTTCAAAGTTTGCAACACAAATTGCATGAATTGAAAAAAGGTAGTGGAGTCCCTCATGTATACCCACGAGATGTGGCTGTTCTTCTGATCCCAATTCCATGTTCTGTGAATCAGGAAAAATCACTGGCAATTCAGGCTGAGATCGTAAGGATTTTGGATATATTTAACGAGCTAACTGCCGAGCTAACTGCCGAGCTAACTGCCCGCAAAAAACAATATAATTATTATCGTGATCAGCTCCTAAATTTTGATAAAATCATAGGGGGGGGGGTATGAGACCTTAGGTGATCTTGGCGAGTTTATTCGTGGCAGTAATTTACAGAAAAAAGATTTTACCGAAACTGGTATTGGCTGCATTCACTATGGTCAAATCTACACACATTATAGCACATATGCCGAAAAAACCAAATCAAATGTTTCAGAAGAATTTGCCATGAAAGCTCGAAAAGCTCAAAAAGGTGATTTGGTTATTGCAACAACAAGTGAGACCGATGAAGACGTCTGCAAGGCCGTTGCTTGGCTGGGGAATGAAGAAATTGCAGTTAGTAGCGATGCATGTATCTATAGGCATAAACTAAACCCGAAATATGTTTCTTACTTCTTCCAAACAGAGCAATTTCAAAAACAGAAAAGACAATATATTACCGGCGCTAAAGTAAGACGGGTGAATGTAAATAATTTGGCCAAGATTTTAATCCCTGTAGTTTCACAAGAAGAACAAGCCCGTATCGTCTATATCCTCGACAAATTCGATGTACTTACTAATTCTATTAGCACTGGCTTACCTTACGAGATTGAACTGCGTCAAAAACAATATGAATTTTATCGCGGCCGATTATTGAATTTCCCTATTGATAAGCAGAAAGTAGCGTAAAATGGGTAGGACACTGAATGAGATAGCCTTGCAGCTTGAAAATTCAGAAAAAAAAGTACAGTTGATTTATGCCTTCAATGGTTCTGGTAAAACGCAACTTTCAAAGAACTTTAAGCAGTTGATCGTACCCCAAAATGCTGGGTCGGATGCCGAAGAAATAGTTGAGTTATCGCATACAAAAATTCTGTACTACAATGCATTCACTGAAGATTTATTTTATTGGGATAATGACTTAGTGCTTGATACAGAGCCAAAGTTGAAAATCCAACCCAATAAGTTTACGGATTGGATTTTGAATATTCAGGGGCAAGAATTAAATATTATTTCCAACTTTCAGAATTACACCAACAATAAGTTAACACCTCGTTTTAATGAAAATTATTCGGAAGTTACGTTTTCCTTTGAAAGTGGCGATGATGAGAATCAAAGTAATCTTAAAATATCAAAAAGTGAAGAAAGCAACTTTATCTGGTGTATATTTTATTCCCTACTGGAAATGGTGATTAATTTACTCAAAGACTCTGATCTCAACGGTCAAGAATCAGATAAGTTTAATCAATTGGAATATGTGTTTATTGATGACCCTGTAACCTCACTTGATGAAAATCATTTGATAGAACTTGCTGTAGAATTAGCAGGATTAATAAAAGATATCAAAGATACGCCTCCCAGATTTATCATCACAACTCACAACCCACTTTTTTTCAACGTATTGTTCAACGAATTAAACAAGCCTGAATGCTACCTTCTGGAGCGATCTGATGATGGTACTTTTGATTTACTTCCCGAGAAAGGTCATCCCAACATTTCTTTTTCTTATCATCTGTACTTGAAGCAAATCCTGGAGAAAGCAGTTAATGAAGACCGAATAGAGAAATACCACTTCACATTGTTGCGTAACCTATATGAAAAAACAGCCGTTTTTCTGGGTTATCCGAAATGGTCAGATTTATTACCAGATGATAAACAGGTTTACATCAAACGAATTATTAACTTTACCAGTCATAGTTCTTTGTCTTACGAAAAAGTACCCAAACCAAGCCCAGAAGAGAAACGTATAGTGAAGTTTTTGCTTAATCATTTGTTGAATAATTATGGCTACTGTCAACAGGATGAGCAGCATGGTTGAACATACGAAACCCATCGTTGAATTAAATCATTTTATCGTTCTGGATAAATATGACAGGGAATGGGATGTAGCAAAAGGTTACCAAAGTGAAAGTGACCTTGAACGTGAACTGATAAAGGATTTGGTTAATCAGGGGTATGAATATCTGCCAAAATTAAATTCGCAAGAAGCCATGTTGGTCAATGCACGTGTACAAATACAATCGCTAAATGATGTGCAATTCAAGGATAGTGAATGGGGACGCTTTGTTGAAACGTACCTAGATAAACCTAGTGACGGCATAGTGGATAAAACCCGCAAAATTCACGAAGATTATATACATGACTTTGTGTTTGACGATGGGCATATTCAAAACATCTACCTGCTTGATAAAAAGCACATTGCCCGCAATAAGTTACAGGTTATAAATCAGTTTGAACAGACTGGTATTCATACCAACATTTATGATGTGACTATTCTGGTCAACGGATTACCTCTTGTACATATCGAGTTGAAGAAAAGAGGGGTTGCCATTCGTGAAGCATTTAATCAGGTGCATCGCTACAGCAAGGAGAGTTTCAACAGCGTTAATTCGCTGTATAAGTATCTACAGATGTTCGTGATTTCTAATGGTACAGACACTCGTTATTTTGCCAATACTGTAGAGCGAAACAAAAACAGTTTCGATTTCACAATGAATTGGGCAAAGTCTGATAATGATCTGATCAAGGACCTAAAAGACTTTACAGTCACTTTCTTCCAGAAAAATACACTGCTCAATGTATTACTGCATTATTCTGTTTTCGATACAAACGATACCTTAATGATCATGCGTCCATACCAGATTGCTGCTACTGAGCGTATTTTATGGAAGATCAATAGTTCATATCTAGCAAAAGTTTGGAGCAAGCCTGAGAGTGGAGGTTATATCTGGCATACTACCGGTTCAGGTAAAACACTGACCAGTTTCAAAGCTGCTCGCATGGCAACCGAGCTAAATTTTATAAGCAAGGTGTTTTTTGTCGTGGACCGGAAAGACCTCGACTACCAGACCATGAAGGAATACCAGCGTTTCTCACCTGATAGTGTAAATGGCTCTACTAGTACGGCTGGATTGAAGCGAAACCTGGATAAGGATGACAATAAAATAATTGTTACCACTATCCAGAAGTTGAATAACCTGATGAAAAATGAAAGCGATCTGGCAGTTTATCAAAGCCAAGTGGTTTTCATTTTTGACGAATGTCATCGCAGCCAATTTGGTGAAGCACAGAGAAACTTGAAGAAGAAGTTCAAGCGGTTTTTTCAATTTGGGTTTACAGGTACACCGATCTTTGCCGAGAATGCGCGGGGAGCAGAAACCACCGCCAGTGTATTTGGTCGAGAACTTCATGCCTATGTCATCACCGATGCCATCCGGGATGAAAAGGTACTTAAGTTCAAGGTTGACTACAACGATGTTCGTCCTCAATTTAAACATATTGAGACCGAGCAGGATTTGGAAAAGATCAATGCCTCTAAAAGCAAACAAGCCCTATTGCATCCAGAACGTATCAATGAAATTTCCAAATACATTTTAAACAACTATCGGCTTAAAACTCACCGCCTGCAAGGCAATGACAAAGGCTTTAATGCCATGTTTGCAGTAAGTAGCGTGGATGCAGCCAAACTATATTATGAAACCCTGAAAAAATTACAGACAGACAATGCAAAACTACTCAAAATCGCAACTATTTTTTCTTTTACTGACAATGAAGAACAGGATGCGATAGGTGAAATAGTGGATGAAAGTTTTGATGTTTCTGCCATGAATAGTAGTGCCAAGGAATTTTTGCGAGCTGCCATAGATGATTACAACACACTCTTCAAAACCAGTTTCAGTGTAGATAGCAGTGGCTTCCAGAACTATTATCGTGATTTGGCCAAGCGGGTCCAGGATAAGGAAGTCGACTTGCTGATCGTGGTTGGAATGTTCCTTACCGGATTTGATGCTCCAACATTGAACACATTATTCGTGGATAAAAACCTAAGATTCCATGGCTTGATGCAGGCTTACTCACGTACCAACCGTATTTATGATGCAACCAAAACTTTTGGTAACATTGTGACCTTTCGTGATTTAGAGGAAGCAACCATTACAGCCATTAGAATGTTTGGCGACGAAAACACAAAAAATGTGGTATTGGAAAAAAGCTATCAGGAATACATGAAAGGCTTTAGAGATGTAGTTACCGGGGAGATACGGCGTGGTTTTATTGAAGTAGTAACAGAACTAGAGCAGAAGTTTCCCCATCCTGAAAATATTGAAAAGGAAGTTGACAAGAAAGCCTTTGTCAAACTGTTTGGTGAATATTTACGTTTGGAAAATGTGCTGCAAAATTATGACGAGTTTGCAAATTTGAGAGACCTACAAAATGTTGATTTGAGTGATGAAAAGGCCACCGAGGATTTCAAAACTGAACGGTATTTGAGTGATGAAGACTTAAATGCCCTAAAATCTATCAAGGTGCCAACCGAGCGCAAGATTCAAGATTACAGATCAACCTACAATGATATCAGTGATTGGTTGCGAAAAGAAAAAATAGCCAAGAAGAAAGAAGAATCTGATATTGATTGGGATGATGTAGTATTTGAGGTAGACTTGCTCAAATCGCAGGAAATCAATCTGGATTACATACTGGAACAAATATTCGAGAACAACAAAAGAGAAAAAGATAAGACAGCACTGGTTGAAAATGTACGACGCATGATTCGTGCCAGCGTCGGAAACCGAGCAAAGGAAAGTCTGTTAGTTGATTTCATAAATCAAACAGATCTTGACCAGCTTGTTGACAAGACTAGTGTCATTGAAGCATTCTTCACCTTTGCCCGTGAAGAGCAAAAACGAGAAGCAGAAGAATTGATTAGGGATGAGAATCTGAATTCAGAAGCTGCCAAACGTTATATCTCAATTTCGATTAAACGGGAATTTGCCAGTGACAATGGAACAGAGTTGAATACAATCTTGCCTAAAATGAGTCCACTTAACCCTCAGTATTTGACAAAGAAGCAGAGTGTATTTCACAAGATTGTAGCTTTTGTTGATAAGTTTAAAGGCGTTGGAGGAGAAGTTTAAGTACCGGTGTTATTAATCCCCAACATAGTAAACTCTTTTCAATCATGTAATTTGGGCATTCTTAGAGATAAAATCATTCAAGTATTTATATTTCTACCTTCAAGACGTTTGTTGGTTCTTTTCCTTTGGTAATGGTAGAGTATACAGAAACTTTAGCGGTAATTTATTGATAGCAAGTTAGGTAAAAGTGAAATGAAGGAATGTAAGGTTGATGAAAAACAGATTGGAGAATGGATTGAAAATGCAAATGATGAAATTTGGTATATATCCCCAGGAATAAAGGAATCACTTGCTAGTAAGATTGCTGATGTATCAAGGCGTAATGGTACAAACTTTCATATAATGGTTTCAGTTGATGGAGACATGGATCGTTTTGGATATGGTGATATTAAAGCTGCTGAAATTTTGAAAGGTCAATCTATTAACATTAAAGACACAGATGGTATTGGCATTTCTGTATTTGCTGTAAAGGGAAATTTTTGTGCTTTTTGGTCACCACTTGCTGAATGCGTGGATGACATTGACCGAATTCTACTAAACGGATTCCAAACTGAAAGCGATATGGAACAAAAAGTGTTTCAAGACTGGATCAAAGGGGTATTTGAAATTGAAACTCATAATGAACTATTTAAACCAACAACCTCAGAGGAAAAAAAGGATGAACCATCAGATACAATAGTTCCAGTTGAATCTTCTCCTACAACTACCAATAATCCTGAGAAAGAAAAAATTACATCAACAAAAGTTAAGGGTTCGGTGTTAAAACCAAAGGAATTGACTGAGGAAAAAATCAAACGAGAAAAGAAAAGTTTAATTGAACATCCTCCAAGAGATATAAAAAATGAACGGGAATTGACTGTATATGGTGGATATGGTGGGTTTATCGAAATTCACCTTAAAGGTTCTAAACTGTCCAAATCTACAAGACTTCAAATTCCCCAGGAATTCATTGAACTAGATTTGGAGGAAAATCTACGGAGGCAATTGTCTCAATCCATGATCATTGATTTGAGCGATTATGTAGATTTGGGGGTTCAAAAAATTAACAAAAAAGTTGAAGCCTTCCGGGAAATATTTACAGTGCAATTAGGGAGGCCATTGGGTCGAATTTTTAGGAAAAAAGATTGGGAAATCATGCAAAGGAAAGCTGACGAGATCAATGATCTTGTCAATTCTGTTAACCCAAAAATAAAAGAAAAATTAAAATTTGCAGCTAGAAAAACGATTAAGAAAGCTGCTTACCATTGGTATAATGCAATTAATGGTAAAACAAATGAAAACTACTCGCTTTATGATGTAGAGGAAATGTTTTTATCACAATGGAATAATAGATTATCTGCCACACAAGTTAAGTTCGATTTGTTCGTTAAAGATCTAACTTGGGAAACACTGAATAACACAAATGTTCGTGAGGAAATTGAGAAGGCTTTTCCAGATATTTGTAAAACAGGGCTTTATAATAAATTTAATGCCCATGGATAGAATTTAGGATATTCTGGTTAGGGTGTGTACCCAAACAATTCAAACTATGTTATGATTTCATGTTGACGACCATACACAATGGAGGTTTTGATGTCGAGCAGGCGTCATGAATTGACAGATATGGAGTGGCAGCTACTCAAGCAGGTCCTGCCCACGGGCAGGCCCGGTCCGGTACGCACGAATGACCGTAGGGTCATGAACGGCATTTTCTTTGTTCTTCGCTCGGGCATACCCTGGCGTGACCTTCCCGAGCGTTACGGTCCCTACACGACCTGCTTCAATCGTTACAATCGCTGGAGCAGGGACGGCACCTGGGCCCG
>CAZHIL010000199.1:0-5382 GCA_964532985.1 uncultured Albidovulum sp.
GTTTGAATATATACCAATACCAACGGTTGTCGGTAACATCAAGGCCGTTCCTGCAGGTATTCCAAAGAGACCAATTGGCCTCACTTCAGTTGAAATAAACAAAATCCTCGTCTACTCTATGGGGTACCTGAATAGTTACCTTTCCAGATGAATAAATTGATGTTTCAAAACCTTTTCCAGAAACTTGTTGCTGTATTGTTCTCCATTTGCCTGGTCGTAGTACACCCACTCCTTGCAGATGAAATAGATGAAATAATTACATCTCATGGTATCTCCGTATTCGGTGATTTGAAATATGATGAGAATTTCCAGCACTTTGACTATGTGAATCCCGATGCCCCGAAGGGTGGAAACATGTCGGTCTGGGGGTTTGGTACCTTTGACAGTTTGAACCCCTTCATCGTGAAAGGAAATTCCATACCCATCTATTACCTTAGAATTGCCTTTGATACCCTGATGGCAGAATCTGACGATGAACCTGACTCGAGGTATGGTCTCTTGGCCAAATCAATTACCTATCCGGAGCCAAGCAGAAGCTGGGCCATTTTCGACCTTCGCGAGGAAGCCCGATTTTCTGATGGGAGTCCCGTTACCGCCGATGATGTGGTATTCTCTTTTGAAATGTTGAAAACAAAGGGAACACCCGCCTATCGACTATCCTTCGAAAACATTGAAAAAGCTGAGGCACTCAGCGATACCCAAGTCAAATTCAGTTTCAGAGAAGGGCACCAGACACGTGACTTGCCTGTACTGGCAGGATCGATACCGGTTTTTTCCAAGGCTCACTTCAATGAAAGAAACTTTGAAGATTCATCACTTGATCCAATTCTTGCCTCAGGTCCTTATGTTGTTGAAAAGGCTGATGCCGGTCAATTTGCCCAATTACGCCGGCGAGATGATTATTGGGGAGCAGATTTGCCTGTCAACAAAGGGCGATTTAACTATGATACAATCAAAGTAGTCTATTACACGGATTACACCACTGCATTTGAAGGTTTCAAGGGTGGTGATTACGACTTCAGGCAAGAATATTATTCCAAACTTTGGGCAACGAGTTATGATTTTCCCGAAATAGAAAGTGGCCGGATCACGCGCGAAGTAATTTCGGATGGTCGTCCCTCAGGAGCCCAAGGCTATTGGTTCAACCTCCGCCGAGAGAAATTTGCAGACCCACGGGTAAGGGAAGCAATTGCAATGGCATTCAATTTCGAATGGTCAAACAAAACGCTGTTTTACGATGCATACAAGCGTACTGACAGTTTTTGGGAAAATTCCTACCTGCAGGCAGAAGGATTGCCTTCCGAAGGGGAACTGGCACTACTGGAACCCCTGCGAGGACAAATACCGGAAGCGGTATTCACTGAACCAGCATTCTCTCCCCCACAATCCGACCCAGACAAATTGGCCGATCGAAGAATTTTGCGAAAGGCTGGTGCTTTATTAGACGAGGCTGGATGGGTACTTGAGGAGGGACAAAGGGTTAATGCCCAAGGAGAAAAACTGGAGATTCAATTTTTATCGGAAGGTGAATCTTCCCATAGAATTATCACCCCTTTCATTGAAAACCTCCAGACACTGGGAATTGAGGCATCAATCAATTCACCTGATTCTGCCCAAGTCCAAAATCTGGAGAAAAATTTTGATTTCGACATTACCATCCGCCGATACAGTTTTTCCCTGACCCCTGGACAAAATCTCCGTTCCATATTCGGCTCAGCGAGCGCTGAATTGACCGGTAGTTACAACATTGCGGGTGTCTCAAGCCCAGCCATTGATACACTTCTCGATGCTGTCGAGAGTTCTGAAACTAGAGAGGATCTTACAATTGCGGTACAAGCTTTGGACAGGGTCTTGCGGTCCATGCACATCTGGGTTCCCAACTGGTATTCGGGAACATTTCGGGTTGCCTATAGAAACATCTTCTCCCGTCCCGAAAACTTGCCGCCATACGATCTAGGTGAGATGTATCTTTGGTGGTATGACGAGGAAAAAGCCAAAATTTACGATGAGGCCGGAGGATGATCATTCGTGATCAAAATTAAATCAATTGTTAATAGAAGGAAATCATGGGTTAACCCATGATTTCCTCTGTTATCCACTTCATAATCTCTTTGGTAAGTTCTAAATTCAAATTCTAATCACCAGTGAATGGAATTCGCTCTTGTTGTTATTTCCAACGGCCTAGGGCAACCTCATCAATTTCCTTGCTTACAACCCATGACTCACCATTTTGAGTTACTTCTTTTTTCCAAAATGGGGCTCTCGATTTCAGAAAGTCCATCAGGTAGTCGGCCGCTTCAAAAGCCTCCCTGCGATGTTTGGAAGATGTGGCCACCAGAACAATATCCTCGCCAGGAGTTAATTTGCCATATCTGTGGATAACTAGGCAATCGATGAGATTCCACCGTTTTATGGCTTTACCCATTATCTTTTCAATTGCCTTTTCGGTCATTCCCGGATAGTGCTCGATGAGCATGTATTCGAGGGGGTTTTCAGGGTCACTGCGAACCTTGCCCAAGAAACTGACAATCGCTCCAGTTTCTTGATTCTGGTTGGAAAAGTGACCAATTTTCCCATCCGGGAAAAATGGTTCCTCCTGAACGGACAGCTCCATTTCAACCTCCGGTCATAGGAGGGAAAAACGCAATCTCCTCAGCCTCGGTAATATCCGAATCCATATCCCCCAGCTCTTGATCAATCGCGACACATAGAGATGAGGTTTGTGTGAAGGCCAATTTGTACCTTTCACCCTTTTCCCTGAGTTCATCAAGCAGATCATTAACCCTGACGGCTTCAGTCTCTATTGATTCCGAGGGAACACCTATCCGTTCCCTTAACCAGGAAAAATACAATACCCTAACTGTCATTTTTGGTTCCCATCAAGCCGAGTGCTGTTTTGAAATACTCCAAGCCGGAATAAATTGTTTGAATTGCTGATAACCAAATAAGCATGATACAAGCCATTTCTATCAGGGTTGTTCCAGAGTCCACAACAGGTTGTAATAAAAAGGTAGTGAGCGAACCGCTTCCGTCAACGATTATACCCGAGAAAAAAGTTAATGAAATCGTGATCATCTGAAGGGTGGTTTTCAGTTTGGCTATGAAGGTAACCTGAAGACTCAAGCTCTTGGAAGCCAAATATTCCCGCAAACCTGAAATAAACAATTCCCTGAAGATGATTAATCCGATGGGTAAAATAATCCATGAATTGAATTCATAATAGGTAATGATGATGACCCAGGCCATAATGACCAGGATCTTATCGGCTATCGAATCAAGGATTTTACCCAACTCCGAAACCAGATTGAATTTTCGAGCAATATAACCATCAATGAAATCGGTAATTGCTGCACAAACAAATATCACAAAGGCCAGAATATCCGCCGCAGGTCTTGCCAGAAGCAGGAAACCTAACAGAATCAGAAACCCGGCAAATAACCTAATTATGCTCAGAATGGTCGGTAAGGTGATGGTCATAATTTACTTTATCCCGTGGTTTATAGGGTCTCGTGATAATATGAGTGGATTGTACGGGCCATGCTTTCCGATATACCCTGAACTGCCTTCAGATCGTCAATACCCGCCTTTTTTACTTCCTTGACTGAGCCAAAGTGATGCAAGAGGGCATGTTTCCTGCCTGCCCCAATCCCCGGTATGGCATCAAGTGACGACCTTCTCAGGTTTTTTCTTCTGGCTGATCTATGGGTTCCGATGGCAAACCTGTGAGCTTCATCCCTGATACGCTGGATAAAAAACAGTAATGAATCATTCTTCTCCAACTTGAACCTGGACATATCGGCAAGGTGTATGGTTTCGATATCCTGATCCCGATTGGGCCCCTTGGAAACACTGATGACAGATATTTCATCAAGCCCGAAATTCTCAAGAATTCCCTTGGCTGCCTTCAGCTGGCCCTGCCCACCATCAACTATTATGAGATCTGGCCAAAGCATACTGTTCTTTTCAGGATCTTCCTCTAGCAATCTTCGAAATCTGCGAGTAAAGACTTCCCGCATCATTCCATAGTCATCACCAGGAGTCAGTTGTTCGTCCCTGATTTTGTATTTACGATAGGAGGATTTGAGAAACCCTTCCTTGCCAACACAAATCATTGTTCCGTACTGGTATGAACCCAGAATGTGTGAATTGTCATAAACCTCGATTATTTCCGGTATTTCATCCAAACCAACCTTTTCAGCAAGCCTCTCAAATAACAATATCTGACTGGCCACCTCTGATAGTTTCCTGTTCAATGATTCCCTTGCATTTCGTACTGCATTCTCAATCAAAAGGGCCCTCTCCCCTCTTTTGGGAATGTTCAACTTTACTTTGGTACCCCTTAGTTCACTAAGCACCGTTACCATCGGGTCATAATCCTCAATGGGGTGAGACAGTAAAATTTCCCTTGGGGGGTGCTTGTTGGAGTAAAACTGACCCAGAAAGGCCTTGAGAATTTCTGCCTCTTCAGCACCTTCTCCCGTTTTTGGAAAAAAGGATTTGTTTCCCCAATTCTGATGGGACCTGATGAAGAAGACCTGTACACAAGCCTTGCCATTTTCCAAGCTCAACCCAATCACATCGGCTTCGGAAACTGTTTGTGGATTGATGCCCTGTACCGATTGTATCTGGGTCAATGCCTGTATCCTGTCTCTGAGAGCTGCAGCTTTCTCAAACTCCAGCGCCTTTGAGGCAAGGTCCATTTTTGAAGCCAAATTCTGTTGTATATTGGATGTTTTTCCTCGTAGAAAACTTTGAGCATCATTGACGAGCTCGGTATAACTGTCTTCTTCAATAAGACCTACACAGGGGGCTGAACATCTCTTGATCTGGTATTGCAAGCATGGTCTTGTCCGGTTGTTGAAAATCGCATCAGAACAGTTTCTTATAAGGAATACCTTTTGAAGTTGATTGATGGTCCTGTTGACTGCAGCAGCCGAAGCAAACGGTCCGTAATGCTTGCCGCTCAACTCCCTTTTACCCCTGTGTTTCCTTATTTGAGGAAAGGGGTGATCAGTTGAAATGTAGATGGTGGGGAAACTCTTGTCATCCCTGAGCAATACGTTGAAATGAGGTTTCAATTGCTTGATGAGATTTTGTTCAAGCAACAGTGCTTCGGTTTCGGTTTTGGTCGTCAAAAACATCATGGATGCGGTTAACGAAACCATCCTTTCGATTCTTCCTCCCATGGACAAGGGATTGAGATAGTTTCTTACCCTGTTTTTGAGGTGTTTGGCTTTTCCAACATACAAAACCTCGCCCTTGGAACCCAGCATTCTGTAAACGCCGGGGCTCCCATCTAGCGTTTGGGCATAATGCCTGATACAATCGACCCCTCGCAAGCCAATTTGATGATCGGCTTCACTAGTCATCGCTTAAGTCCAA
>CAZHIL010000200.1:0-2162 GCA_964532985.1 uncultured Albidovulum sp.
GCCAATCAATGGGTTCCAGGCCCAAAAATTTTGAAACCACTGAAAAAAGTCCATAAACGGGATTCATGAACATGTTTTTCCAAAGGAGGGCATTGACCGTTGGCATAATGAAAAAGGGTGAAATCAGTAGTACCCTTACAATACCACGTCCACGGAATGAAAAATTTACCAGTACTGCTAGGGCCATACCAAGAGTCACAGTTATGACAAGTACGGAAAGTACTAAAACCAGGGTATTAATTACAGCTGATACAAACCCCGGATCGGTAATGAAAAATTCGTAATTTGATAATCCGATGAATCCAGTTCGTTCAGGGTATAAAAGGTTAAATCGGATAGTGGAAAAATAGATGGTCATACTCAAGGGTACAATCATCCAAAGCAAAAGCAGGACTATACTCGGGGCCTGAAGAAAGGCGATAGTCCTGCTTTTCATAATTTAAACAGCTTTCTCTACAATTTGAATGTAGAAATTGAATACATTAATAGTATCCTGCTTTTGACATTTCCCTGTCAGCAGCTTCCTGAGCGTTAGCCAAGGCTTCCTCAGCTGTGACGTCACCAGCAAGTGCAGCACTGAATTGTTGTCCAACGGCAATACCAATGGCCTGGAATTCAGGAATGGCGGCAAACTGGACACCAGTATATGGTGTCGGGTCCTGTGTGCTGTTGGAAGGATTGGCTGAAAGAATGGCAGCCAGTTCTGCATCTGCGAAAATGGCAGCACTTTGGAAATTCGGATTATCATAAGTGCTCTGGCGAGTACCGGTAGGTACTGATGCCCAGCCATTTGTTTCTGCAACCAGTTCAATGTACTCCTTGGAAGTAGCCCATTGAATGAACTTCTTGGCGTCATCAGATTGCTTGGTTCCAGCAGGTACGGCCAAAGCCCAAGCCCAAAGCCAATTTGCACCACGATGGGTAACGGCTACGGGTGCTTGAGCGAATGCAACATTGTCTGCAACCTTTGATTGACGGGGATCGGAGATGAAGGAAGCTGCAATTGTGGCATCAATCCACATTCCGCATTTACCCTCGTTGAACAGTGCCAGGATTTCGTTGAAGCTATTGGCGCTTGAACCCGGAGGACCATAATTGTTCATCAAGTTCAGATAGAAATCAATGGCATGCCTCCAAGCAGCACTATCCAGTTGAGGCTTCCAGTTTTCGTCAAACCATCGTGCCCCAAAGGAATTGGCCATGGTTGTGATGAATGCTGCGTTATCTCCCCAACCGGGTTTGCCTCTGAGGCAAATACCATAAACACCTTCATCCTTGTTGGTTATAGCGGCAGCTACATCCTGGATGTGACCCCAGGTGGGGTTATCAGGAATGGTCATGCCAGCGGCATCTACCAAATCCTTACGATACATGATCATGGAACTTTCACCATAGAAAGGAGCAGCATACAGTTTGCCGTCATAAGACAAACCACCACGCATGGCTGGCAGAATATCATTAACGTCATAGGAATCGTCAAAAGTCAATTCTTCAAGCCAACCTCTGCTACCCCAAATGGGTGCCTCATACATACCGATGGTCATGACATCAAACTGTCCGCCCTTCGTGGTAATGTCAGTGGTAACCCTTTGTCTAAGGACACCCTCCTCAAGAGTTACCCAATTGACGGTAATTCCCGGGTGGGCTTCTTCAAATTTCCCTGTCAACTTCTGCATTTCAATCATGTGACCGTTGTTAACGGTAGCGATTGTCAACTCACCGGCTGATAATGAACCAGCGGTCAGAGCGAAAAGCGATAGGGAAAAAATTCTAAATAGTTTCATTTTAAAACTCCCTTAATAATTTTGGTCATTAAGAACTATTTTTTGGAAATTTTGATTACCAATAGGATTTATTTTAATTCTAATACTATAAATTTAATATCACTCCAATTTTTCATAAATATTATCAATTTTTGTTATGTTAGTTCAAAACAATTGAGATATTTTACTTCGAAATAAGTTCCCACTAGGATCATTCATTGCTGAATTATCAGTAAGAAGATGGTGTTTACTCTGACTACGGCTTGGGAGTTGTTTTGCTTAGTGAATTAAGCAATATTTCCCTGAAGGTAGTCAATGGTTTCCTGCAAATTAAGAACCAATGTGTCTGCACTTGTCCGTCCAGCCAGGATATGGTCTTCAGAGAAATTTTCATCAAAG
>CAZHIL010000201.1:0-4241 GCA_964532985.1 uncultured Albidovulum sp.
GGCGAGTTTGATTATTTTCCTTTAAAGATAGGGGTTGATGTCAAAAATAAATTTTTTTATCAATGGCCGGCAAATTGCCGCAGAAGATCCGTCCGGGACCACAACCTTACTGGAATGGCTCAGGGAAAAGGCTTATCTCAAGGGCACTAAAGAGGGTTGCAACGAGGGGGATTGTGGTGCCTGTACGGTAATAATTGAATCAATGGAAGACAATAGATTGATTCACTCAGCCGTCAACTCGTGTATTTTGTTTCTGCATCAGTTGGAAAACAAGTCAATTCGAACCATCGAGGGTGTTTCTAGCCCTGATGGAGATCTGCATCCCGTTCAGGAAGCAATGATCAAGTTCAATGGCAATCAGTGTGGATTCTGTACTCCGGGTATAGTCATGTCACTGGTATCCGCGCATACAAACGGTACCAGCGATCTTGATACGATATTGGCAGGAAATCTGTGTCGATGTACCGGATACGATTCAATAATCAATGCAGGTGAGGAAAGTCTGCAAAAGCCTAGGCCGGATTGGATTGACAATATCGAAGGACCTACCCAGGAAGTTCCTCAGGATACAGGAAATGGAACAATTCGTAATCCGGTCTGCCTTGATGAATTCGCCGATTGGTATGCTGAAAACCCCAATGCAACCCTGATCGCAGGTGGAACGGATGTTGGTCTTTGGGTAACCAAAGATCTCAAATCATTACCTACGCCCTGCTTTATTTCCGATATTCCCGAACTGAAAAAAGTTAAAATCAGTGGTAATGTCATGACCGTTGGTGCGGCAACCAACCTGACCAAATTCGATGATGTCATTTCAAAATACTATCCCTCCTTGAGTGTCATGATCAATCGCTTTGGTTCCGTACAAATCCGCAATGTTGCTACCGTGGGTGGAAACATTGCCAATGGTTCACCCATTGGAGATTTGCCCCCAGCACTCATTGCCCTGAAATCAAAGTTGATCCTCAGAAGAAAAGACACAAGAAGAAAACTGCCCTTGGAAGATTTCTTTGTGGATTATGGAGTTCAGGACCGACAATCCGGTGAGTTCGTGGAAGGTGTGGAAATTCCCCTGCAGCACGAGTGGTTCAGGTGTTACAAGATATCCAAGCGAAGGGACCAGGATATTTCGGCTGTTTGTGGCAGTTTTCTCATGGAGTTGAATTTTCAAACGATTGACGATGTCAGAATTGCCTTTGGTGGTTTGGCTGCAATACCTAAGAGGGCATCCGCAACCGAAGCTTTTTTGCAAGGTAAAACCCTCAACCTTGAAACAATTCAAATGGCCATGGAATTATTGGAGACAGATTTTAAGCCTATTTCAGACATGAGAGCATCAAGTGCATACCGGATGCAAATTGCCAAAAATCTCCTTTTGAAATACTATTTTGGCAGACAACGCATGTCCGGACACCAACAATCAATCCCGACCAGGTGAATGGATATGACTGAATATAAAGCCCAATCGAATATTCCCCACGATTCCGCAAGACTCCATGTTACCGGCGATGCGCAATATGTTGATGATTTGGTTTCAACAGAAGGAACATTACACCTAGCTTTCGGCCTCTCAAAGGTAGCCTGTGGCAAGATCATTTCCGTTGACCTTGAACCTGTCTGGCAATCCCAGGGGGTGGTTAGGGTACTCCTTTGTACGCACCTGCCTGCAGTCAATGATGTATCACCTTCCCCATATTTGGAACCCCTGCTGGCCAAGGATAATGTTGAATATATCGGGCAACCGATATTCCTGGTCATTGCCGATACCAACTTGAATGCTAGGAAAGCAGCCCGAAAGGCAATCATAGAAATCGAAGAGATCAAGCCCCTGTTGACAATTGATGAGGCACTTGAGGCCAACAGTTTGTTCGAGGATCCCCTTGTGTATCAAAATGGTATTCCTGAAAGTGCTGTGGATACGTCTCCCAAAATCCTCTCAGGCGAAATTGAAATGGGCGGACAGGAGCATTTCTACTTGGAGGGTCAGGTTGCCATGGCCATCCCTCAGGAAAATGATGGAATGTTGGTTTATTCCTCCACCCAGCACCCGTCAGAAGTACAGCACAAGGTTGCAGATAGCCTCGGCGTTCCCATGAATAAGGTAAGGGTTGAAGTTCGCAGGATGGGTGGGGGTTTTGGCGGCAAGGAAAGTCAGGCCAACTCGGTCGCATGTGCCTGTGCGATTGCTGCCAATCTGACCGGTAGACCCTGTCGATTTCGCTATGACAGGGATGATGATTTTCTGATTACCGGGAAGCGTCATGATTGTCGAATAGCCTATCGTGTCGGGTTTGATGAAGCCGGGAAAATCAAAGGGGTAATCATTGATCAATTCGTTCGCTGTGGCTGGTCATTGGACTTATCCCTTCCCGTTGCTGACAGGGCCATGCTTCATTCAGACAATACCTATTTTCTGCCTGCTTCCAAAATTACCTCATACCGTTTGAAAACCAACACTCAATCGGCAACCGCCTTCAGGGGTTTTGGTGGTCCCCAGGGGATGGTCGGAATTGAAAGGATCATGGATCATATTGCCCATGAACTGGGAATGGACCCGCTGAATGTCCGAAGAATCAATTTCTACAACCCACCCAATTCAGGTGCACTCCAAAGGACCCATTACGGAATGGAAGTGGAAGATTGCATCATCGAAGAAATTGTTGATGAGTTGGTTTCAACTTCTGACTACAGAAACCGAAGACAGGAAATCAATGAATGGAATGACAAAAATCCCTTTCTAAAAAAAGGCATTGCATTGACACCCGTCAAGTTCGGGATTTCATTTACCCTTACACATTTAAATCAGGCTGGATCACTTGTGCATGTCTACAGGGATGGCTCCATCCACTTGAATCATGGTGGAACCGAGATGGGCCAGGGTCTGATGATTAAAATTGCTCAAATTGCAGCCAATACGTTTGGCCAGCCGGTTGGTTCCGTTAGAATTACACCCGCTGATACCGACAAGGTGCCAAATACCTCGGCAACAGCTGCTTCCTCTGGTACGGACATCAATGGAATGGCAACCAAAATTGCCTGTACCAAGATAATTGATCGGCTGATAGGGTTTCTGGCCGAGCGTCATCAATCACATCCTGATGAGGTCCGGTTTGAGCAAGGTGAATTCAAGGTTCAGAATGAGACCTATGGCTTCAAGGAAGTCATTAATGATGCTTACATGAACAGGATATCACTATCCGCTACGGGTTTCTATTCAACTCCGAAATTGCATTGGGACCGCAAAATTGGCAAGGGTCGTCCATTTTTTTACTTTGCATACGGAGCAGCCGTTTCCGAAGTCATGATTGATGTCCTAACTGGTGAAAATCAATTGCTACGAGCAGATATAATCCATGATGTTGGTAATTCCGTTAATCCGGCCATTGATCTGGGACAGGTAGAGGGTGGTTTTGTACAGGGTTATGGCTGGTTAACCACCGAAGAACTCTGCTGGGATTCCAAGGGATATTTACGAACCCATGCACCATCAACCTACAAAATACCTGCCTGTCGTGATAGACCGATGGATTTGCGGGTAAAACTTTGGGAGAAAGGCTGGAACAGGGAGGAAACCATATTTAATTCCAAGGCCGTCGGTGAACCTCCCTTGATGTTGGGTATATCGGTTTTTCTGGCCTTATCCAATGCTATAGCTTCCATTACGGAGGACTATCCATCTCTGAATGCACCAGCAACCCCTGAACGTATATTAAATACCCTCACCCGGAATTATCAGGTACCCTTTGACTTTAAATCTGGAAGAAATTGAACAACTTGTTGCAGAGCATGAAGAAATAATTCGTGTTCTGATTGTTGCCACCCAAGGTTCCACTCCACGGGATACAGGTACCAGAATGCTGGTCTGGACCAAAGGTCAGAAAGGTACTATTGGTGGGGGTGCACTAGAGTATAAAATACTTGATATCTGTCTCCAAAGATTGGCTGGTGGTAATCAAAACCCACTCCTAATCTCCCAACCTCTTGGTCCTGGGCTGGGCCAATGTTGTGGGGGTCATGTCAAATTTGTTCTTGAGTACTTCAACATGGATGAAGTTAACTCTATCAAGGCAAAAACCACCGATCAGACAATTTATGGCAGGCCCATAGAGAGAGATATCGATAGCAAGGTGGTGCAAAATTTTCCATCGGTTGAAAATCTTCCTGTTTTCAAGGAGGGATGGTTGCTTGAACAGTTGGTTGCAAGCAAGAAACAATTATGGGTTTTTGGTTCAGGACACGTA
>CAZHIL010000202.1:0-23039 GCA_964532985.1 uncultured Albidovulum sp.
TAGTCGGGGGACAAGCAAGAAAGAAGATTTTGGAACTTCTGGAAAAAACCGGGATTGACAATCCGGAATCAAGGTTGAAATGCCATCCCCACCTGTTTTCAGGTGGTCAAAGGCAAAGAATCATGATTGCCATGGCTCTTGCCAACAATCCTTCACTCCTGATTGCCGATGAACCTACCACAGCTCTGGATGTTACCATTCAAGCCCAAATATTGAAGTTGCTCACCGACCTCAAGGAATCAGAGGGCATGGGATTGTTGTTCATAACCCATGATCTCAACATCGTAAGAAACATTGCCGACAGGGTTCTGGTGATGAAAGACGGCTGCATTGTGGAAAGTGGTCATAAAGAAAAGGTTTTCGAGACACCCGAACATCCCTATACCAAGGCCCTGCTCGCAGCCGAACCTTCAGGTTCACCCGATGCTATTGACAAGGAACGCAAACCGATATTGATGGTTAATAAGCTCAAGGTCTGGTTTCCTATCAAGCGTGGTGTTCTTCGACGAACAGTTGGGCATGTCAAGGCAGTCAATACGGCAGATTTTCAAATCGAACGTGGGGAAACACTTGGCATCGTTGGTGAATCAGGCTCAGGAAAAACGACCATAGCTCTCGCGATTCTCAAACTCGTTACTTCGGAAGGTTCCATATCAATCAAGGGAAATCAAATCGGCAACCTGTCAAGTGCTAGTGTGCGCCAGTTCAGAAAGAACATGCAGATCGTATTTCAAGATCCGTACGGTTCACTTTCCCCGAGGATGACTGTAGGGCAAATCGTGTCGGAAGGGCTGAGGATACATAGGTCCCTGTCTAGGGAGGAAATAAACGAATTGGCCTCAAAAATACTTGTTGAGGTCGGTCTTGAACCTGACATGATGGGAAGATATCCCCATGAATTTTCAGGTGGTCAACGGCAAAGGATTGCCATAGCAAGAGCAATGATCCTCAGCCCTGAATTGCTTATTCTGGATGAGCCCACATCGGCCCTTGATCGAACGGTACAATCTCAAATTGTCGATTTGTTGCTAAAAATCCAGCGAGAGAAAAACTTGTCCTATATATTCATTAGTCATGATTTGCGGGTCGTAAAATCACTTTCCCACAAGATAATTGTCATGCAAGGGGGAAACATTGTCGAAAGTGGTTCGACCGAAGAAATTTTTCAAAACCCCAAAACGGATTATACCAAATCACTCATGGCTGCCGCCTATTTGAATTAAAACCAGAGCGGGAATATCCAACTGGCTATCTGATATAGATCACCTGGCATTCGGACTTGCGTCGGGTGAGTATACGGCATACTTTCTCAGCCGATTTTTCATCCATCCCGATGTACTTCAATACAATACCACGACCATTATCAATCAGAATTTTCTTGGCCGAAAAAAGTTCCGAAGGTACCATGAACTCCAATCTTCTGGCATTGCTGTTGGCTAGGCTCTTGGAATAATAGGTTCCGAGAACCACACCGGAATTCTTGGACACAATATTTGTGCCGTGGAGCAAGGTAAGTCCCCTCGGTCTCGTCAAAGGTGAGAAACTGTCCCATTCTTGTCCATCACTCATTAATGGGTCGGATGCTCCACCCAATTCGATGATTTCTGATTGGTTAGAATCATCCAGGCCAGCAAAATCCACTTCTACAGATTCCACCTTTTCTTGCATGTCACCCATTTCAACCAATACCCCGGGCCTGAGTGTCGGAGAGGATAACTCGGCCAATACCTTTCCGTTAAGTGTATATTTGCCATAGGGAGGAACTTTGGGTTTGACCAGACTGATATTGGCTTTGGCCCTGGCGAAGCCCAAATCCATTAATTTGGCAACCTGCGCATTTCTGGTGGTGGTTGATTTACCGCCAAATACAGTTGTAATTATGCGTACATTACCGCGCTTTGCAGATGCTACCAAATTGAAACCAGCAGCTTGGGTATAGCCTGTTTTTATACCGTCAGCACCACTGTAATTTGTCAGGAATCTTCGGTTTGTATTATAAACAGTTTGGCCGCCAACATTGGTGTATTTCCTCGAAAAGAGATTATAATAGTCGGGATAATCAAAAACCATGTGACGACCGAGAATGGTCATATCCCTAGCAGTGGAATAATGCCCCTTTTGGGTCAATCCATTGGCATTTTTGAAATGGGTATTATTCATACCCATTTGCTTTGCCGTGTTGTTCATTCGTTTGGTGAATGCTTCTAGACTACCCTCAATGGCTTCGGCAAGGGCTGTTGAGGCATCATTGGCAGATCTTACGGCAGCTCCCCTGATAAGGTATCTCAACCGAACCTTCGATCCAACGCGCAGGTAAAGTTTTGACGGGGGTTCAGCTGCGGCCCTTTTGGAAATATTTACCTTTGTATCCAAGGAAATTTCGCCATTCTCAACTGCTTCGAATACAACATAGAGGGTCATCATTTTGGTCAAGGATGCAGGATGAAGTATTCTGTCAGCACTTCTTGAATGCAGTATTTCTCCATTCCTTGCGTCCATTACAACTGCGGCATATGGCGCAGCCTTGGCTTCACCATGAATCGAACACGCAATTATAATTGTTGCCAAAACAGTTATAAATTGTGTACAAAATTTTGATGTAACGATTTTAGTAATCACTTGCCTGTACTTAATTCCAAGGCCACAATATTAATTTTATTTAGTGACCAATTACTCCAACGGAATTTATATCATTTTATTTTGTAATCTTCAAGACCGTTTAAACAGAATTTATTTTTGACAATATATTTTGTAGCTGTATCAATTCCGAGATTTCAAAATACCTGTTTGAATCTACCGGTTTTCTAGCTTCATTTTCATATTCCCAATTTGGTTCATTGCACACCAAGACTCCCCAACAACCCACCTTCATGGACGGAAGAATATCTGAGCGAATGGAATTGCCAACCATAACACAAGAGGAACAATCGATTTCGTGCCGATCAAAAATCGATCTGTAATTTTCGGGTGTTTTCTTGCTGACTATTTCAATTTGATCAAACAGATTGCCCAAACCTGACTGTGCTATTTTCCTTTCTTGATCGAATAAATCTCCCATTGTAATCATTATCAGGGTATAGTCGTTGCTTAATTTTTCGATTAAATTCCTGACTCCAGGATAAAGTACCAAGGGATAACTTTGCAATTCCCTTCCCAAATCAAGAATTTGTGAAATTACTCTGGTCGGCACCCTTCCCTGAGTGACTTCAATGGCGGTTTCAATCATGGAAAGAGTAAAACTCTTCACTCCAAAACCATGGTAAGCAATGTTTTTCTTTTCGACCTTAAGTAAATGTGCACTCAGGTCAGAAGAGGTGGAATATTCTTCCAAAAGGCTTTTGAATGTATCCTCAGTTGTATTGAAATGTTTGTTATTTGACCAAAGAGTATCATCTGCATCAAATGCTATTGTCGAAATCATCTTTGTCTACTTGCTAATTTGTGGTAATCGATTAGTAGTCGAATTGATAAAGAAAAGAGTGAAAGATTGAAAGCAATTATCCTGGTTGGATCTGCTGGAAATGAGCAATCCACTCCAAATGATGACATCACGGCTATATTGGTTCCGGAGCGTAAGGAGGAAATCGAGAAGCCTCCAATGTACAAGGTTCTGCTCTTGAATGATGATTACACGCCGATGGAATTTGTGGTTGCGGTATTACAAGCGGTTTTTGCCTTTTCTCCCGAAAAAGCATTCGACCTGATGTTAACCGTTCATAACAAGGGGGTAGGAGTTGCAGGTGTTTTCATACATGAAATTGCTGAAACCAAGGCCAATCAGGTACTGAGACTTGCACAGGAACATGGTCATCCCCTGATGTGTACAATCGAAAAAGAATAAACCCGGTTCAATCCCATTACGGAATAAAGAATTATTAGGCCTGATTCTTCAACTATTAACTAATGATTGATACCCTAATTTTCTGGGTCCAAATCCTTTAGGTTATCCTTGATTGAACTCAGGAATTTGTCCTTATGTGGTTGCTGTACTTCTGTTACCTTTTTTTGCTTTGCTTGTGCCTTCTGGATAGCCTCATCCAAACTTGTTTGCTTACATAATCCAAGGGCAACCGGATCAATTGGCTGGATATTACTGATATTCCAATGTGTTCGATTCCTGATTGCCTCAATCGTCGTTTTCGTGGTGCCGATGAGTTTACAAATCTGACTATCGGGTATTTCAGGATGATTCTTGATCAACCAGAAGATTGCTCGAGGTCGGTCCTGCCTTTTGGCAACGGGTGTATATCTGGTACCTGTTCTTTTCTTTTCATCCTTGACCATGGGAGGGATCTTCAACTGAAGTTCATAATTGGGATCCACTTCTCCCTTCTCGATTTCAGATTTGTCGATTTGGTTTCCTGCTATGGGATCAATGCCCAAAATTCCCACAGCAACATCTTCGTTGGCAATACCTTCAATTTCCAACAAATGCATACCGCAGAATTTCGCTATCTGGTCAAAGGTCAGCGATGTGTTATCAACCAACCATACGGCAGTTGCTTTAGCCATTATAGGTTTCATTACATTTCCATTAATTCACCAGTCCAGATCTGCAAGCCTCGGGCTCACTACTCCTTGATTCTGGAGTTAACAATTTATCAAAATAGTAGGTTCATACTTATTTAGATTTCCAATATTATTTTTCCAATATGCTTGGATGATTCCATTTTCTTATGAGCTTCAACAACCTCTTCAAGTTTGAAAGTTGAATCCATAATGGGTTTTATCCGACCTGTATCCAAATAAGGAAATACCTTTTCCATAAGGTCTTCAGCAATTCTTGCCTTGGCCAAATCTGATTGGGGTCGAAGAGTACTGCCGGTAATGGTTAATCGTCTTACCATTAACTGGGCAAAGTTCAATTCAATTTTGGGTCCTTTCAAAAAAGCAATCTGTACCAGTCTGCCATCATCAGCAAGAATATTAACATTTTTTGGAAGATAATTTCCTCCCACCATATCCAAAATCAGGTCAACTCCCTTTCTACCGGTAATATTCCTGATTTCTTCAACGAAATCCTGGTTTTTGTAATTGATGGTAACTTCAGCTCCAAGTTTTTTGCAAACCTCAGCCTTTTCATCAGAACCCACTGTAGTAAATACTCTGGCTCCAAACAATTCAGCCAATTGAATTGCCGTGGTACCGATCCCGGAACTACCACCATGAATCAGGATCGTTTCACCTGCCTTGAGACCTCCCCGCATAAAAACATTGCTCCAAACGGTAAAGTAGGTTTCGCAAATAGCTGCAGCAGTATTGAAATCCATACCCGTGGGTACAGGCAATGCATGGTTCTCATGTGTCAGCGAATATTCAGCATAGCCACCTCCGGGAAGAAGGGCACAAACTTCATCTCCAATTTTCCATCGAGTGACTCTTTCTCCAACCGCCACTATGGTTCCAGCACTTTCCAAACCAGGGAGATCGCTTGCCTCCTTCGGAGGATTATAAGAACCCGATCTCTGCAAAATATCTGGCCTGTTGACGCCAGCACATGCATTTTGAATCAGTATCTGATTACCCTCCGGGATTGGGATTTCCCTGTGGTTGAGTTTTAATACTTCAGGTCCGCCAAAACTGGTAATCTCCACCACACGCATGGTTTTTGTCATTAATTGTTTTCCTCATTCGGTACCCAACCTGGATACCGGCTCTTGTCAACCCCTCCTCTTGTATTTCGTATCGGGAGTTTTTCGAGGGTTCTGAATAGAGGTTTGAAAATGGGATTCCCCTTCGCATGGGATTTTATCTTTTCAAATTCCATTACATCATTGATCCTGCGATGAATAAATTCCCTTGTGTCAATGCAACCGTCACTTTGATCACCGATAAAGAACAAAAAGGTTGATGAAATTATTCCTGAAAGAATCATTCGCTTGGTGTACCAGTTGTAGTCTTTGGAATCATCATCCATAATTGTCCAAATCTTGTCTGCCGTACCCCAAACCAATTTGGTACCCGGAAGCATGTTTACAGGAATCAAAAAGGTCGCCATAAGTTTTCTAATCAATATTTGATGAGATTCAACAACCGTAACCCTTAACCAGATTGCTTCGGCAATTTTTTCACTATATCTCAATTCAGCAAGATCAGTTTCAGCAAGAGTCTCCAACATTTTCTTGTCACCATATTCATGGAAATAAATTGGCAAATCTGCTTCTCCCTTTGGGAAAAGTCGATAACCGGTTTCCAAATCCAGGTTGGCATCTTCCAGAGCTGACTCGAAGGCAATCTTGGTCCAACCATCAAAAGGCACATGTTGCATGGCATGTTCCAGAACCTTATCCTTGATTGTCTCATCTTCCAAATTATCGCTCATTGTCTTCCTTCCACTTATTGTACTTTTCTTTTAAAACGTCCCAATCACCACTGGTCTTGCTTACAAGTAAATTGTTTTACCCCCAGGTTCTTTAAAATTAATAAAATGGATTTATTTAAACATTGAAGCAAATCCCTTGCCTGATTTACTGAACAATATAAGGGATAAATGCTACATTACTATTTTTTTTCTTGTTTGAAAGGTGGCTTGATTTTATGCAAGTAATAGTTCGTGACAATAATGTTGAACAAGCGATTAGAGTTCTGAAAAAGAAACTTCAAAGAGAAGGTGTTTTTAGGGAGATGAAACTCCGTCAACATTATGAAAAGCCTTCCCAAAAAAAGGCACGAGAAAAATCAGAGGCGATTAGAAGATCACGTAAGTTGGCACGTAAACGAGCCATGATGGAAGGTAATCTCTAAAAATTTTTTTCAATCTATCCTTCGGATTGAACAACTCACCTGCTTTCCTACTTCTTTCCCGTGAATAATACCATTTGTGTTTTATTCACTTTTTCCGATTGCCACGAATTTTCCACAATATAATTATCATCAAATTCATTGATTTTGATGACCCAAATGTGGAAGAGTTACAGACCACCAAACTGTTTGAATTGATACCGCTAACCACATTCTATGATATGAATATGTGGTTTAAGACGATTTAGGATACCAAGAATGAA
This sequence comes from uncultured Albidovulum sp., assembly GCA_964532985.1. Classification (GTDB taxonomy): domain Bacteria; phylum Pseudomonadota; class Alphaproteobacteria; order Rhodobacterales; family Rhodobacteraceae; genus MPNP01. The sequence continues at coordinate 7,005 of CAZHIL010000202.1, forward strand.
TAAGCAAAGTATGTCTTCCCCTGATGGGATCAAAGCCAATTCCAGCCAAGATGATTTCGAGGAACTCCAAATTTCTCCAGTAGAAATGCTCGATCTTTATAACAAGACAGCAGAATTCTTGATTGAGAGAATCTAGAATCTGCTCTCTGAAAATGGTTGGGATGGGGACTTTTGGGGAAACTGGAACCTCTGCTTTGGAAGTTATGGTGCAGGCCATGAAAGAAGTGTTGCCTTATGCACTTCGACTCTATCATCCCCGTAGTTTTGCTTTTGTTTCTTCTTCCCCTACCTGGTATACTGGCTGATTTTATTGTTTCAGCCTACAATCCCAACTTCTCAGATAATAGTTGCTAGCTCAGCCGTTCTTTCAGGGCATTGAAAGTACGGAGGCCAATTCTAACATTTGGTTTGTCTGCATTTCGTCATGCGGTTGAATGAGGGATGGATTTTGCGGTTCAATCAGAAAAATATATGCAGTACTTTGGTATTGCTGACTCCTGTTTTTCTCTTGGTCTCGTTTGTTTTCGGATCAATCCCGCTGATGATGTTCTGGATGAAGACTTGATAGAGGAAATCAACCGGGACAGTACTTGCCAGGGTTTTTTGGGAGGAAAAAGCCTTCATTTCCTCAATACTTGTCGAAAAGAATCTTACTTTAAGACTCTGCATAATCAATCTCATCACAACTTGAAAAGCGTAATGTAGACCCTTGCTGTTATTGAACAAATTGGCAAAGAGGAATTATCCAAGGTCTGAATACTTGGTAGACCATCGTTAATCATGTTGGTACTTCGTCCAAAATGGTGGGAAAGATTATCGGCCTTACTCACTAGGATATAATTTTAGACTATCCAATTGGGAGTAAATATCGCTTTTATCCGCTGAAAAAGACGCAACCTCTTTTTTCTTTGTGGGGACTGCTTATCAACTGTTGAATATGGCGAGGAAGATCAGGACCAAGATTGCGATAATGATTACATTTCTTGAAAATTTTATAAAGGTGGAAAAATCCTTTTCATTTTGCTCAACATTCATTGAACCATGTTTGTATTCCGACACGAAGTTTTCCTTTATTTAACAAGTTGCAGGTCAATATTTCAATTTACCATTTGTTAGTTGTGCATTTATATAATCAAATTTTCCTAGAACCCAACAAATTCACAATGCTTTATCAAAATATAGCAAAAATGAATACCTGATCGACTGGAAAAATTACTTCAATTGCCAGATGAAATAACCCTCCTCATGATCGGTTCTGCTAATTTTCCCTTCCTTCCACAAAAAATTCAGATGGGCATATGCCTCTGCTGTTGCCAATCCAAATTCTCTTTCGGGTATTCTTCTTCCAAATAGGATTTCAAAACACTCGATAACTGTTCTTGGCTCTGATAGATAAGACAATAAACTGTCCAGACATACCTTATGATGATCGATGAGTTGTCCCAAACGCTCTTTGACACCCCTGAAGGGTGACTTGTGTCCAGCCAACACAAGGGTTTCATTATTTGTTGTTTCATAAAATATCCGGCAAGACTCCAACCATTCTTTTAAAGGATTTGCTTCGGGTTCTGTAGCATGAACCCCGATGTTAGGAGTAATATCTGGTAGAAACTGGTCCCCTGCCAAACACATACTTCCATCCTCTGACCAAAAGGTTGCATGTGCGGGCGCATGGCCATGGCCAATCCTTACGTTCCAGTTCCTTTTACCTATCCTAATGGTATCTCCCTCGGATATTCTTGTGTATCCCAGGGGAATTTGATGAACCACGTCTGCAAAATTAAATGGTCTGGTATTTTTCCTTTCTTCCAGTTTCTCCTTGGCTAACCCTGCATTCTGAAAGTAGGAAATGGATTCATCGGTGGGTTTTTCCTGGACATCAAGAACGAGCATACGAGCCAACAACCAGGAAGTTCTGGTAGTAACTATTTCGGCATTAAATTCTGATCTAAACCAACCAGCCATACCTATATGGTCAGGGTGATAGTGAGTTACAATTACCCGGTTAACAGGTTTGGACCCGAGGTGCTTACCAATTATATTCTGCCAGATTTCGACCCCTCGCCTGGTATAAAACCCGGTATCGATTATTGTCCAACAATAGTCTTCTTCAAAGGCAAAAACATTTACATGATCAAGTGCCATGGGAAGCGGCAATCTAAACCACAGTATTCCCTCGTCAATCATGACGGGATGTTCATCCTGGGGTTTTTCTGAGTATGGAAACGCTATGGTCATCAAATTTCTTCAAAAAATCGATTGTTTCAATTGACCTAAATGGTGTCCAGATCTGAACAACCAACCATCACCTCATCACAAAGTGTATGTATCTGGGGAAAAATTCTTTTGAAGTAGACCAAGGCAATTAACTTTTTATTTTCATCGGTATCAGAATTAGTACTGGCCAAATAATGGAAATAACCCCCCAATAAAAGACCAATCGACCGTAAAAAGGCTTGGGCACCAGCCAACCTGCTTGATTGGTCAGATTGCTCCATAAGCCAATTGGTTACTTCCTTGATTTTGTTGGCTGCTTCCAGGATAAATGAAGTATTTATTGAACCATGCGTCTTCATTGAGGATGTTTTTTCAATGATTTCATCAACCAAAGTACGAACTGTCTCTCCATTCTTGCCCAGTTTTCTCAACAGGAGATCATTGGCATGAATTCCATTGGTTCCTTCATATATGGTTGTAACGATTGAATCCCTAAAATATTGAGAAGCACCAGTTTCTTCAATATAGCCGATGCCTCCATGTATCCTGATTCCGGCAAGGGAAACCTCAACACCTGTTTCGGACCCAAAATACTTGGCAATGGGTGTTAACAACCCTGCTCTATCAATCCATTTCTGATCTTTGGTTATTTTGGCCATATCAAGTGAATAGGCACAGTATGAACAAATAGCTCTCGCTACAAATATCTGTGCCCTCATTACTGCAAGCATTCGCTTGATATCCGGGTACTCACTAATTGATAATGAATGACCAACCCTGTTTTTTCCCTGAACCCTTTCCCGGGCATAGTGTTCTGCTGATTGTAACGAGGCTTCGGCAACACCAACTCCCTGAGATCCTACTCCCAATCTTGCACTGTTCATCATTGCAAACATGGCTTTCAATCCTTCATTGGGAAGACCAACAATCCTACCCAAGGCCCGATCATAACTGACCACAGCTGTCGGAGAACCATGCAATCCCAATTTATCCTCAAGAGAAAGAATTTGGAGCTGATTCCGAATTTCGTAATGACCTTCACTATTTGGAAGGTATTTGGGAATCAGGAAGAGGGAAAGTCCCTTTGAACCAGGGGGAGAATCCTGAAGCCTTGCTAGCACCAAATGGCATACATTTTGGCTGAAATCTGCATCCGCCCAGCTAATGAAAATTTTTTGTCCCGTAATTTCGTACTCACCGGAATCGATCTGTCGGGCCAGGGTTTTAATTCCACCTACATCAGAACCCGCCTGTGGTTCTGTTATGTTCATGGTTCCATACCATTCCCCAGATAGAAGTTTGGGTATGACATGATCCTTGATCTCATCGGAGGCGAAAAGTTCAAGTGCTTCAATTTGACCTTGGGTTAGAAGTGGATTTAACCCCAATGATATACAGGCTCCATTGACAAATTCATTCAGTGCATTTTGTACAAGCTTGGGTAATCCCAACCCGCCATATTTTACATCGGCTGAAATCCCGACCAAACCGGATTCAGTCAAGACCTCATAACCTTTCCTGTAACCAGGTGAGGTTTTCACCACTCCGTTTTCCAATTGAGCGGGATGACGGTCTCCAGCCCTTTGAAGCGGTGCAATTGTTTCCTCGGCTATTTTGGCCATGGTTTCAAGGAAAAAATCAATGTCTTCCTTATCGACATCACCAAAATCCCCTATTTGCAACAGGTCATCCAGATCAAAAATCTGGTTGAACAGAAATCTGTATTCTTCTATGGGAGCCTTGAACCCCATCAACTTAATATCCCTTTACTCGTGGCAATCCATTGAGACCTGAAAAACCAGTACTATTCTTTCAAGGATAATCGGATTATTTACACAAACTAACGAATTCTTACCCATACATAATTAATTCAATATGAAAACTCTTCTACTCCCTCCCTCAAAGAAATCACTAGTTGTGGCTTCCAGCATTCTGGAAAATGGCGGCTTGGTAGCTTTCCCAACTGAGACCGTTTATGGGTTGGGGGCAGATGCATTCAATGTGAAAGCCGTTGCCAAGGTATTCAAGGTCAAGGGAAGGCCATCATCAAACCCCTTGATTGTTCATGTCAAGGATTTGGAAATGGCTTCGGAATTGGCGAGGTTTGATGATACTTCCCGTCACCTTGCTAAAATATTTTGGCCTGGTCCCCTAACCTTGATCCTACCAATAAAGAAATCCTCGGAAATACCTGATATTGTAACAGCAAATTCAGGATACATTGCCCTACGGACACCATCAAATCCCATCATTCAAAATCTAATTGAACTGTTCGGGAAACCTATCGTGGGTCCATCTGCCAACTTGTCTGGAAAAATTAGTTCTACCTCACCTAACCATGTTTTATCCTACTTCGATGGCAAAATTGATGCCATAATTGACGGCGAAGATTGCCCCATCGGTTTGGAATCTACGATATTGATGTGTGATCTTACCAAGATCCAGATACTTCGACTGGGGTTTGTAACCGAAAAGGAAATTTCAGAAAAACTATCCGATTTGAAAATTGAATCCTCACTTCAAGGTAAAAGCGTACCTTCACCTGGTTCCAAATTCCGTCATTATTCTCCGGAAACCCCAATAGCCATCAATTGTCTTGAAAAAGGACAGGACGAGATTTTGATTGGATTTGGAGAGAATGCTGATGCTGAATTTAACCTTTCTGAAAAGGGCGATTTAGTTGAGGCAGCAAAAAATCTTTATCATATCCTGAGAGAAGCAGACCGGAAAGCCCAATCTACCAATTCAACACGTATCGTAGTATCACCTGTTCCAAATTCGGGATTGGGATTGGCGATCAATGACAGATTGGAAAGAGCAGCAAGAAAGGATTGAACTGCCAAAGAAAAATTGTTAGGCCGTACCACCTTTGGTTGACAGTAACCCTGGATCGATACCGATTGATTGAATTGCTGACAACCAAATATCCTGGGCATCCGTATCAAATACCAGATCCTTTGAACCTTCTCCAACAAGCCAAACATTTGCCTGTAGCTCATTCTCAAGTTGACCAGGGGCCCAACTGGCGTACCCCAGTGAGAAAAGACGCTTGTCAGGACCCTCCCCTTTGGAGATGTCCTCCAGAATATGCAAGCTACTGGTAACACAAAAGTGTTCGTTAATTACTTGTGATGACTCATAATCGGTTATATCACATGAGTGTAAAATCATTGCCAACTCACTATCAACCGGTCCACCAAAGTAAACGGGAATCTGTAAATTGTCCCACACCTCAGCTTTTTTCTTTCCTACCTGCTTACCAAATTGTATGAATCCTGCGGGTTTGTTGATTACAACTCCAACGGCTTTGGATTCATCATGATCCAGAATCAATATCACACTATCTTGAAAGTAAGGATCATCCATTGCTGGCATGGCAATCAACAGTTTCCCAGTCAGATAATGTATGGGAGGTTTTGTGGAACCTGAGATTGGAACGTCCTCCATTTTATTGCTTTCAAACTTGAAAGGTACTTCAAACCTAATCATTTTCAGATAGAATAACTTGATATGTGAAAAAATGAAAAAACAAATACGATCATTAATAAAGATTTCCTTTATCAGGTTCTTCTACATACTGCTATTAATAGGTTTTTTTAACCCCTCACTGTCCAGTGAATCTGAAAATTCTGGTCTTGCCATGTATACTGCAGGCATACCAGAAGAGATCTACACCATAGAAATTCTGCATGGATGGAGAGAGGAAAAAAATGGTATTGAGATTCACAATGTTGGTATTGACATTAAATTGATTGAAGGTTGGAAAACCTATTGGCGCAAATCAGGAAATACAGGACTTCCACTGTCCATTGAATGGCTTAGCAAGAACAATTTCCAGGACTACGAAATTCACTGGCCCAATCCATCCATTGTGGAGATGGCCGGAGAGCAATCCATTGGTTATACCGATAGGATCGTATTTCCATTGCAAATCAAACCCGAAAAGCCAGGTATCCCCATAAGTGGTATTGGAACAATTTTCATGGGAGTTTGCAAGGATGTCTGCATTCCCGTTTTCGAGGAAATTTCTATTGATCTTTTGCCATCCAACGAAATGCATTGGCCAGCATTACACAATTCCTTAATGAGCAAACCAACAGTTTGGGCCTCTACAAATCTTCAGGATGAAATTGATTGCAAGATAAATTATGAATCGTATCCTCCGGTTATTTCGACAAGTATCAGTACATCACTGCTCAATCCTGACAAACCATTTCTTGCGATTTATGAAAGTACAACCGATCCGGTATTTTTCTACAAGCCAAAGGAAATTCTGGAAAACCGTGAATTCAGTGTTATCTATACCGATTTTGAATTCCTGGAAGACACTAGTCAGAAACTGGATACTTCCAAAATACTGCTTACAATACTTACTGATAACCAGACCTATGAAATCCAAGGGTGTCAGTCATAACCGATTAAATTTATGGGTCTTTCCTCCTCCCTCTTTATTGGTCAATTTCCAAATTGAAATAATTTAATTTGTCTTAATTGGTGTATTTAGAAGACTCTTATCAAGTGGAGAAATGACTATGAAAACGACTCATCGCGGATATTTACTTCAATTTGAGTGGTTTGAACTTGTATCCCGATAGAGTCAACGAGTAACCTTTCCCACCAAAATCAGGGAAGAATTACATAGTAATCAAAACTACATGCTGTATTCAAGTCCGATGCTCTTCCAAACGAGGCATTATCTCAACCAGATTGCAGGGAAGGTTTCGCAGGTCCAATTGGGATTTCAGTATACCATCCCAAGCATCCTTACAAGCACTTGGGGAGCCAGGAATGGCAAAAAAATAGGTTCCGGCATATACACCCCCACAAGCTCTTGACTGTATGGCTGATGCCCCGATTTTATTGTAGGATAACATCGTAAACAAGGCCGAGAAACCAGAAATTTCCTTTTCATAAATGCTCTTGTGAGCTTCAACTGAAACATCCCTGCCGGTTAAACCCGTTCCCCCAGTGGTTATCACAACATCAACATCTGTTTTCTCAGCCAATTCCAACAATTTTTGTCTAATTTGATCCAAGTTATCCGGAATTATTTCACGACAGACTATCTTGTGGCCTTCACCAGAAGCTCTATCTGCCAGCACCTTACCGGATTTGTCATCTTCTTTGGTCCGTGTGTCAGAAATGGTCAATACAGCAATATTGACTGGTACAAAAGGCTGCAAGTCACGTGTATTCATTTCATTCCAGTTCCACTAGTTTTTTCTTGATTGCCAGTACATCCTGCCAAGTATTTTTTTTGAAGGTAGGATTTCTCAACAGAAAGGCCGGGTGTACAATCGGCATAATGTCCAAATTGTCAATATTCAACCATTTTCCCCGCAATTTGGTAATACCCTGTTGGTTTAAAATTGCAGTACAAGCAATGTTACCTGTCAATACAAGAATTTTGGGGTTAATCAACTCAATATGCTTTCTGACAAACGGCTGAAACATTTCGATTTCATTTTTAATCGGGTTGCGGTTTCCAGGTGGTCTCCAGTTTATGGTATTGGTGATATAGAATGAATCATGTGGCTTTGAATTGGATCGGGAAATTCCAGTTTCGGAAAATATCTTGTCCAAAAGTCTGCCTGATTTACCTACAAATGGTTTCCCCTTGATATCCTCTTCGTTACCTGGTGCTTCTCCCAAAATCATTAACCAGGCTTCAGGGTTGCCATCAGAAAAAACCAGGTTATTTGAAGTATTTCTAAACGAACAATGTGGAAACTCCAATATTGCTTTTCTTAAATCTTCAAGATTCCTGACATCGGCAACCAATTTTGTTGCCTCTGTTACTGGATCCTCGGGATTGATGCTTTCTTGTGGTGGTTTTTCAACCGGTTTGGGTTCTGGAGAATTAACGTTGTGCGAGGGGACCACATTCGAGGTTGGCTTGGCGACTTTCAATTCTTCTTCAAGAAATCGATTCATCGGCTTTTCACCAATGATTTCATCAACCCCCATTTCAATTTGCCATTTGAGGATCTCTTTATAGTCCCGCATATCTGCCATCTGATTGATCAGCCTAGATTTTGGATAAGATTTTTCTTCAAAATTATGAACTGTTTTTTTAATTAACTACCAATTATGCACTTAAATTCTTAAATCAGGAATTAGGAATTTTCTTCCAGTTGGATAGTAGCCTTGAAGGGATGATAACATTATACACCTATTAGGAATAGAAAATCTTACCGTTCAGGAAATTGACACCATCCTTGATCGGGCCAATGATTTTGTAAATCTAAATCGCCAATCGAACAAACATTCCAGTGAATTGGAAGGCAAAACCCAAATCAACATATTTTTTGAAAACTCTACCAGAACTCAAGCGAGTTTTGAACTTGCCGGCAAGAGACTTGGTGCCGACGTGATGAATTTGGGGGTTGATAAAAGTTCCGTGGGAAAAGGTGAAACACTGATTGATACTGCCTTGACGCTTAATGCCATGCAACCTGATATTCTGGTCATTCGTCACCCCAGTTCCGGAGCCGCCAATCTTTTGTCCGACAAGGTACGCTGTTCGGTAATCAATGCCGGAGACGGTACCCATGAACATCCTACCCAAGCCCTTCTGGATGCCTTGACAATCCAGCGGACAAAAAAGACACTTACAGGTTTGAAAGTTGCCATATGTGGTGATATCAAGCATTCACGAGTTGCCAGATCAAACATACAGTTGCTTGGAAAAAAGGGGAATTTGATCAGGTTGGTGGGTCCCAGAACCCTTATGCCATCAGAAATTGAGGAATTAGGGGTTGAAATCTACCATGATTTGGAGCAGGGTTTGAAAGGGGTAGATGTTGTCATGATGCTCCGGTTGCAAAAGGAAAGAATGGCTGGCGCACTGATTCCTTCGGTCAGGGAATATTACAAGACATATGGGTTGACATATGAAAAATTGCAGTATGCCAGGAAAGATGCCATCGTCATGCATCCAGGCCCGATGAATCGGGGTATCGAGATTGATGGCAATCTTGCTGATGATATCAACCACTCAGTCATTCAAAATCAGGTGGAATTTGGTGTTGCTACCAGAATGGCCGTTATGTGTTATCTTTGTCAGAATGACTGATACTCGAACAGTGGGACCTTAGAGTGGATATTTACAGGAATGCAAGAATTGTAGACCCAGAGGAGGGCAAGGTTTACAATGGTGAGGTTGCCGTATCGGATGGCCTGATTGTCGAAGTAAGTGAAAGACGGATTGAAACACCCGAAAACTGTTTAGTTATTGATTGCAAAGGAAAATATCTTGCTCCGGGTATAGTTGATTTTGGGGTGAAGATTGGCGAACCCGGCGAACGACACAAGGAAAGTTTTGGTACAGCGGGTCAGGCAGCTGCAAGGGGTGGTGTTACCGCCATGATATCCAGGCCTGATACATCTCCTCCAATAGATAATCCGGAAACCCTGGAGTTCTTTACCAGGAGGGCTAAATCTGCTACCGAAATTCCCATTCATCCACTTGCGACTTTGACCAAGCAGAGATTGGGAGAACAGATGACTGAAGTTTCCCTACTGCTTGATGCAGGTGCCGTCGGTTTTACAGATTGTGATTCCTTCATAAGCAATTCCAAGGTCATGACCAATTGCCTTTCCTATTGTTCACAAAACAACTCCCTCGTCATAGGACATCCACAGGATCCATGGCTATCCGGTGGAACTTCGGCAACTTCAGGTAAATTTGCTACTCTCAAGGGCCTTGCAGGGGTATCTCCAATGGCAGAAAGAATAGGCTTGGAAAGAGATCTGGCACTTGTTGAAATGACCAGATCCAATTATCATGCCGATCAGATTACAACCCGTGAAGGCTTGATGGTTATGGAGCAATCTTTGGACAAGGGACTCAATGTTTCGGCAGGAATTTCCATCCATCACTTGACCCTGAATGATTTGGATGTTGGAGACTACAGAACCTTCTTCAAGGTGAAACCACCTTTGCGTTCAGAGGATGATAGGCAGTCAGTCATTGATGGTCTGAAAAGAGGTATTATCACCATAGTTTGCTCAATGCATACCCCTCAGGATGAAGAGTCGAAACGTATACCCTTTGACAAGGCATCTAGTGGTGCTGTCGGCCTTGAAACACTACTCCCTGCCTTGCTCAGATTGTATCATTCGGAAGATCTTGACCTACCACTCATATTCAAGGTTCTTTCCTTTAATCCCTCAAAAAGGTTTGGTTTGAATTCCGGAAGAATTGCCAAGGGTTATCAAGCTGATTTTGTATTGTTTGATCCTGACTACCCATATATTCTGGATCGAACAACCTTGGCATCCAAATCAAAGAATACCCCTTTTGATGGTCAATCACTCCAAGGAATAGTATTGAAAACCGTTGTGGCTGGCAGGGTCATTTACAGTCGGTAAGAAGATGTCTGAACTGTTTGGTCAATCACCAATCGCTTTTTTGTCCCTGACAATTCTGTCTTATTGTCTTGGATCGATTTCTTTCGGAATTCTATTGGCAAGATTGTTCAACCTCGGCAATCTGCGCGAAATCGGATCGGGAAACATTGGCACAACCAATGTACTCAGAACCGGCAATTATTGGGCTGCGGGATTAACTCTCCTATTGGATTTTGCCAAGGGTTTGATACCAGTATTGGTTGCCATTAATATTCTTGACGATACGATTCAACTTCAAATCGTAGCACTTGCACCATTCATAGGGCATCTTTTTCCCATCTGGCACAAATTCAAGGGTGGCAAGGGAGTTGCAACCTACTTTGGTATAGTTTTCGGCATCTCCTTTCCAGGTGGCCTAATCTGTGCAGTGATTTGGCTTACCTGTGCCTTTTTGTCCAGATTTGCTTCCCTGTCGGCCCTGATTTCCGTCCTGTTCTTCCCAATCGGGCTGTATCTATTGGGTGTACTTGATTTCCTACCCGTGGCAGTAATTATCGCCATAATGGTATGGTTAAGTCATCTATCCAATTTGAAAAGATTATTGGCTGGCAAGGAATCCAAAATCAAATTTAACGATTAAATCACAAGATTGTGCTAACAATCCCCACCTCTCAATAGCTACACTCCTCGTAAATCAGGTCCAGCTTGCCTTCCCATTCGCCATTGAATTTTTTGAGTAGTTCGTCTGCGGGAGTCATTTTGGTGTCCAAACTGTCCCAGAGAGTATTGAGAAAATGCCGTTCGTCCACAAGCGGTTGACTGGAAGAAAACTTTTGCCTTGCCTGCAAACCTCTATCTGCAATTTCAAGAACTTTTCTGGCTAGATCCAGAATTTTGATTTCACCAACCCGGGCTTCAAATCCATGCCGGGAACTTTCTACACGCAAGGCTTCTCGAGTTTCATGATCGAATGACTTTACCAGTTGCCATGCTTCATCGAGGGCATCCTGATCATATAGCAAACCTACCCAAAGTGCAGGAAGGGCACAAAGCCTACCCCAGGTCCCACCATCTGCCCCTCTCATTTCAATAAACCTTTTTATTCTGGCTTCCGGAAAAATTGTCGTTAAATGATCCCCCCAATCCGAATCCATAGGGAGTTCACCAGGTAAGATGGGTAACTTTCCCTTTAGAAAATCTCGAAACGAAAGCCCTCTTGCATCTAGATAGCGGTTATCCCTGAATACGAAATACATGGGAACATCCAAAGCATATTCTGTCCAGGCTTCAAACCCAAAACCTTCATCAAAAACAAAAGGCAACATACCTGTCCTATCGGGGTCCAAATCCCTCCAAACCCTGCTTCGCCAACTCAAATGATTGGTAAACCTGCCTTCAAAAAAAGGTGAATTTGCAAAAAAGGCTGTAGCAACAGGCTGAAGTGCCAAGGCAACCCTGAGTTTTTTGACCATGTCGGGTTCAGAACTAAAATCCAAATTGACCTGAACAGTACATGTCCTGTACATCATTTGAACACCCAATTTACCAACCTTTTTCATATAATCTGTCATTAGTTGATATCTGCCCTTGGGCAGGATGGGCATTTGTTCATGGGACCATTCCGGGGCAGCTCCAATACCCATAAATCTGGCCCCGATACGGTCACCTATGGTTTGAACTTCCTTCAAATGATTGTTTACCTCATCACAGGTTTCATGAAGGGTTTCCAGGGGAGCCCCGGATAGTTCGATCTGTCCCCCGGGTTCAAGTGAGACATTTGCTCCGCCCTTGCTTAGGCCAATCAGGTTTTCTCCTTCAAGAACCGAATGCCATGAAAACTCATCCCTGAGTCCTTCCAGAAGGGCAACAATCGAACAATCTCCTCGGTAGGGCAAAGGGTTTCGATTGCTTAGGACAAATCCGAATTTTTCATGTTCGGTCCCAATTCGCCATTGGTTTCTGGGTTTGCACCCCTGTTCTAGATATTCGACAAGATCATGGTAATGTTCAATTACCTTGCCGCCTTGTTGGGGAATGGACATTTATCTGATATTCCGAAAATTATTCATGGAAACAAAAAATATAAACTGCTCAATTTTCATCGTGTTACCTATAGGAAAAATTGATCACTCATAACAATCATTTGATCTGGTTGGGAAAATTCCGATTTGAACAAAAATAGAGCAGCTGACTTCCTATTCCAGAGGACTATTCCTGTAATGCCAATTAATCAACGAAAATGCTGCAACCGCAGCTGTTTCTGCTCGCAAAATCCGTTTCCCGAGGGAAAATCGGTATGATTCGTCCAAGGTATCAATCAGTTCCCTATCTTTCTGTGAAAAACCACCCTCAGGACCAATAAGTATGGCTAGTTTCCCTGCCCTTGAGACTGCTGATGGAATTTCCCTTGTGCATTTTGCCATCTCATCACAATAGATCAAGGCTCTGTTTCGAGGCCACTTGCTGAGGATCTCAGACAAGGATCTGGGGAGCACCACTTCAGGAACCTTAAGTCCCCCACATTGTTCCGTGGCTTCCATCGCAATGGTCTGAAGCCTTTTAGTGGAAATTCTGGTATTTTGAGTAAATTCCGTGATTACGGGTATTATTTTGGAAACCCCTATTTCGGTTACCTTTTCAACGGCAAAATCTAGACGGGCCTTCTTCAATGGGGCAAAAAGATACCAAAAGTCGGGTGGATTGGATTGTTTCCTTGTTTTCTCTTCACAAGACAAAACTATCTTTTTTGTAGCAACTTCGGTTACAATTGCCTTCCATTCACCTTCGCTACCATTAAAAAGGGACACTGACTGGTTTGACCGAATTCGTAAAACGTTTTTCAAATAATGAAACTGCTGTCCAGTTATTTCTACAACGGTACCTTGGTCGAGCGGAGATTCAACGAATAATCTGGCTCTGTTTTTTCGAAAAGACATAGCCCGTAACTTAGGATTGGATTATAGCAATTGCCACTGAACCAAGGTAAATTAATAGGAAAATTATGGGAATTATATTAATCGAGACAGGTAAATGAGTTATTACCCTCATAAGCCCATTAATTTCAGGCTCATTCCTGATAAACCACTACTTGATCGACCAAAGGCAAATGGTACCTGATAATCCTGATACCGGGAACAATAAAGTGTTGAAGGGACTAGTTCTTCGTTTCGGCCAATGGAGTTCTGGTTTCGCTGCCAATTTGACTTGGGAATTTAGTAACTTACTGTTGTCATGACCAGCAAAGGATTCAGTTCTCAAATGGAAAGGGTTTCCGATGCTCCAGACAACAATTTCGTATATAAATACTCACCTGCTTGGGCACTGCCATATCTACAGATTGCAAGGTGGGACCGGCCTATTGGAACGTGGTTGCTGCTGATCCCTTGCTGGTGGGGCCTATTTCTTGCAACAACCTCTTCAGGACAATTTTCAATTCATGACATTTGGCTATTTTGTGCCTTTGGAATTGGTGCATTGCTCATGCGAGGAGCGGGTTGTACATGGAACGACCTTATGGATCACAAAATGGATGCACAGGTGGAAAGAACCAAGTCCAGACCGCTACCATCTGGTAGATTATCCCGAAAAAGCGCTCTTGTATGGCTCGTCATGCAATCACTTTTGGCTGCCTTGATTCTCATGTCCTTCAACACCTATTCCATAATTCTAGGACTGCTATCCATCATTCCAGCAACAATTTATCCCTTTGCAAAGAGATTTACCTGGTGGCCACAGTTTTTTCTGGGGGTAGCATTTAATTGGGGAGCTTTGCTGGGTTGGTCTGCCCATATGGGTTCATTGGGATTGCCCCCCATAATCCTATACATATCCGGGATATTCTGGACATTGTTTTACGATACAATTTATTCCCATCAAGATACAACAGATGATAAATTGACGGGTATAAAATCAACAGGATTGTTATTTGGTAAAAAAACCAAGGAATGGTTAGTATATTTCCTGCTTGGTTCACTGCTTTGTGTAATTTTTGCAGTGGGTATTGTATTGTTTACAAATGGAGAGGGTACAAAAATTACTCTAGCATTTATATCAATAGGCTTATTCGGGTTTCATATGATGTGGCAGATCAAAAGGCTGGAACTGGATTCACCTGAAGTTTGTTTGAAACTGTTCCGTTCCAATAGAGATGCCGGATTGATAATTGTTGCCGGTTTATTAATAACCTCATTTTTATGAAGTCCCTTTCCTCTCACAATTCAGGATTGAACCTGGAAAAATATCCAAATGGCTGGCTATTTCAAAGCCAACGAAGGTTTTATTTTTTTCTGTTCGGAGTAACTCTAGCCATAATTTACGGGCTGACTCATCTTTCGATATCATTCATCGAAAATCGAACCTTGTCAAAATTTGAAATTCTCACCAGTGATTTTTCCCATGAGTGGTTGACTGTAAAACCCAATGGAACAAAGGTAGAACTTTCAGGGACACCACCCAATCAACTTGAATATCTCGGTTTAATATCATTGGTCAACCTAAATTTTAATCCAGATAGAATCGTCAACAACATCCAGGCTCTCGATTCTTCCTATACCCCTTCACAGATCCTTGAACTCATAATGTATTCCAAGGAAAGTACGATTTTTATTTTTGGTTCGTTTTCCAACCCGGAACAAAAAGCTTCAACTCTTGAACTATTAAGTACAGCTCATCCTGAAAAAGCCATAAATGATTTCAGTACCCTGAAATCGGATGTTGCAACTGGAGAATTAAATATCGTGGTCGAATATGGAACCAAGGTGTTGAATAACCTACCAGAGGGGATGGTCACGGTTTCTAACAATACAGTCAGTGTAACTTCACACTTTAACACTCAGGAAGCAACTGAAACAATTGCTGCCCAATTGATCGATGACCAACCTGATGAAGTAGATTTGGAATTGAATCTTTCCTATCCGATACCGCTTTTCAAACCATACCGCTTCGGAGTGTTCCTGAATGACCAAGGTTCCAGATTGGAAATCTGCCATGTTGCGGATGCTGCAAGTCAGGACAGGCTCATATCATTGCTTGACTCCATCATTCTTGATCAGGAATTGTACTGCCAAATCGCCCATGGCACCCCTTCCCCAGCTTGGTCAGACTTAATCAGCCTTTTACTTGAAGCATTAGCCGATTCTAGGGAAACACACCTGAGAATTTCTGATTTCTCCGTGATCGTGAAGAGTGAGAACGAATTATCTGATCAGGCCATTGATTCCCTTGAGGAAATCTTCAATAGCACGCATGGCGAAGAATATAATCTCCAAATATTAAGCAATACTGATGAGTTCACTCAATTGAACCCAGACGTTCTTCGGATTATCAAGGATTTGGAAAACAATTTAACCGTTTTCGGAATGATACCGGACAATTCCATTAAACCGCTCTTGCTCGATATAATGTCTGCCTATTTCCTGAAGGACGAAATAAGGGATTTTATTCAGATTGAAGAAGCAAGTGCTCCAC
>CAZHIL010000203.1:0-2371 GCA_964532985.1 uncultured Albidovulum sp.
CTAGATGAACTTTCCATCGAGGAAGCAGCCTATCTGGCAGCTCTTCCAAAGGCTCCCTCGAGCTACCATCCTGTCAGGGATCATGTTCGAGCCATAACCCGTAGAAATTTTGTGATAACCGAAATGGTTCAAAACAAGCACATTTCTGATGAAGAGGGCAAATTTGCCAAGTTGCAGAGTCTGAAAACCGTAATGAGTGGTGATTATCCCTCATTCAAGCAATCGCTTCCGCCTAGAAGTTACTTCACCGATGAAATCCGCAGACAGCTTTCCAGGGAGTTTGGGGTTGACGAATTTTTTGAAGGCGGTTTGAATATTCGTGCAACCATAGATCCTCAGTTGCAGGAAATAGCCATTTCTGCACTTCGCCAAAGCTTGGAGGATTATGACCGCTCCACAGGAAATTGGATAGGTACCAAGCAGAATGTCACTTCAAATTCCCATGAAGGAAAAGAACCCTTCGAGGTGGATTTGCCTAGGGATATTGAGGAGTGGTCATTGGCTTATGTTGTCCGGTTTGAGGACAATAAGGCATACTTATCCATTGAAAGTCATCCGAAAGACTCAACCAGTATTTTAGATGAAACCAGTTTTCAGTGGGTTCAGAGTTTGGATCAGAACAGGTTGCCGGAAGGATACCGCAAAGCCAATGAGTTTCTGCAGGAAGGTGAATATGTTTACGTTTCACCCAACAGAAATGATGAAGGCAATATTGTTTCATGGAATTTGCATCAACTACCTGAAGTTCAGGGCGCTTTCATTGCAATGGATACAACCACTGCCAGAGTTCTTACCATGGTTGGAGGTTTTTCCTACCAACAGTCAAGTTTCAATCGGGCAACCCAGGCCCTCCGCCAACCGGGATCGGCCTTCAAGCCCATTGTTTATGCTTCTGCCTTGGATTCCGGCTTTACACCGACGAGCATTATATTTGATGCACCGATCAACCTGGATACTCCTCAAGGCATTTGGCGACCAGTCAATTACAGTAACAAGTTTTATGGTCCTGTTCCCCTCAGAACAGGTATTGAGCAGTCAAGAAATCTTATGACGGTCCGCCTTGCCAATGACATTGGATTGGAAAAAATATCCAGGTTTGCTGAAAAGGTTGGTGTTTATGATGCAATGCCTCCGTTTTTGGCCAACTCCTTGGGAGCGATGGAAACGACTCTCATAAAGCTTGTTGTTTCCTATGCCATGTTTGCCAATGGTGGGTTTAAGGTCACCCCAACACTTGTTGACCGGGTTCAGGACACGAATGGCAATACTATTTACAAGGCTACCATGCAGGTATGTAGCGATTGTACAAATCCCATTTTGCCCAAGGGCGGAATTCCAGAAGTCCTATCCCTAAGCCCCCAGGTCATTGATCCTGTTACTGCCTACCAGATTACCTCAATGATGCAGGGGGTTGTAGAACGAGGGACTGCTTCTAGAACAGTCAAGGCGGATTTTCCAATTGCCGGGAAAACTGGAACCACCAATAATGCACATGATGTATGGTTTATTGGTTATACCCCCGAAATCGTTGCCGGATGTTATATTGGCTATGACGATCCAAGACCCATGGGCAAGCGTGCAACAGGGGGCAGCCTCTGTGCACCGGTCTTCAGTAATTTCATGAACAGGGCTGTCGAGATCTACGGCAATTCGGATTTCAAGATTCCTGAAGGGGGAGTATTCGTAGATATAAACAGGTTTACCGGTGAGCCCGTTCGTTCAAGTGGCGAGGGGGACGAAGGAACGGTAATTGCTGAATTCTTCCGTCTGGGTACCGAACCTCGTGAAGGAGATCTTCGTGTAATCGATGGGGGATTTCCAATGGCTTCCGATTTGCCGGTAATAAAGTTTGAAGATTGGGATGAAGGAATTTATCAAGCAGTGGAAGTTGCATCTGAAACCCGTAATCAGGATTTGAATGTACCCGAAACGAATACACCAGAAAAGCAGGAGATAAGGGGATCATTTGGATCCATTTCTGCCGGTGGGCTTTATTGATTTTGCTATAAATTGAAAATCAGAATTAGCCTAAAGTATTTCAAACAAATTTAGGTTTTACCTTCACAAAAGATCAAATTCTATTCACAAACCATCAATGAATGACTCCATGATTATTCCAAATTACCCCATCACAAGGATCTGAGTCCCAACATCTACCTGTAATGCCTTAGCCTTCAATTTATTGTCTAAAGTATAGACATTTTCAATGGCTGAAATAGGAGTCACTAATCGAAAATGTGGAGCAGATTTGGGTATTGGGCTGATAATGAAATCACAAGGATAGGGTTAACAGAAATTTTCCCGAAAAACGGTTTGAATCAATAAATACAAAATCTGGGAAATTGTAATCTTCCCTTTTCATGGTTATCAA
>CAZHIL010000204.1:0-1843 GCA_964532985.1 uncultured Albidovulum sp.
ATAGAATTTCTCAAATCCTGGCCGAACAAGACCCTATTTTCGGTCAAATGGAAAATTTTGTTGTGAAAATTGACAAGAATAATTTATTTGATTTTGCAAACGATAAAACGGCAAGGAATATATTTCGGAGCGATTGATGAATATTGAAAACGAGACAACTCCACTCAAGAAGGCTGCCTTGCGGTACCATGAGTTCCCCAAGCCGGGAAAGCTGGAAATAAGACCGACAAAACCCATGACTACGGGTAGAGACTTGTCGCTCGCATATTCCCCGGGTGTGGCCGAAGCTTGTCTTGAAATCAAGAAGGATCCCATGAAGTCGGCCCAGTACACGGCCCGTGGCAATCTGGTTGCTGTGGTTTCAAACGGGTCGGCGGTATTGGGATTGGGCAATATCGGTGGCTTGGCTGCCAAACCGGTCATGGAAGGAAAAGCTGTACTGTTCAAGAAGTTTGCCAACTTGGACTGTTTCGATATCGAGGTCAATGAAAGCGATCCCAAAAAACTGGCCGAGACAATCATGAAATTGGAACCGACCTTCGGAGCTATAAATCTGGAGGATATCAAGGCACCGGATTGCTTTGAAGTTGAGAAGTTGTGCATTGAAAACATGAACATTCCAGTTTTCCATGATGACCAGCATGGAACGGCTATTGTAGTTGCGGCTGCCACAATCAACGCTCTCATCGTGTCAAAGAAGAATATCGAAACTCTGAAAATTGTCGCCTTGGGGGCCGGAGCTGCGGGCATTGCCTGTTTGGACATGCTGATCGCTTTGGGAGCAAGAAAGGAAAACATAATCCTTTGTGACAGCAGGGGAGTCATTACCAAAAATCGTGAGGATCTGACTCCCGAAAAAAAGAGATTTGCCCAGGATATCACCAAAACCACCCTTGAAGAGGTTATGGTAGATGCCGATTTTTTCCTGGGACTATCTGGCCCCAATCTGGTTAGCAAGGACATGATCAGAAGCATGTCCAGCCAGCCAATGGTGTTTACCCTAGCCAATCCAGATCCTGAAATCTGGCCCAATGAAGTCCTTGAAGTTGCACCCGATGCACTGATTACGACCGGAAGGTCAGATTATCCCAATCAGGTTAATAATGTCCTTTGCTTTCCATTTATTTTTCGGGGAGCCATGGATGTCGGGGCTACCGCCATCAATTACGAAATGAAACTTGCCTGTGCCGAAGCCATCGCCAAGCTGGCCAGAACAACAACATCGGAAGAGGTTGGATTGGCCTATACGGGGGAAAACCTGACCTTTGGACGGGAGTACCTCATACCCAAGCCCTTTGACCCAAGGTTGCTTTCCCATGTGGCAAGTGCAGTTGCCCATTCAGCCATGATCTCCGGTGTTGCAACCAGGCCAAGGGACGTTGACGAATATAAGGCTCATCTGGAGAGCCAGGTTTACAAGTCAAGCATGATCATGCGACCGGTATTTGATGTTGCAAGGTCTGATCGAAGAAGGGTGGTTTTTGCCGAGGGTGAGGACCAACGAGTTCTTTATGCCGTACAAATTCTCAAGGAAGAACACAATACCAAACCAATTCTGGTAGGTCGTCCGGAAGTCATAGCCCAAAGGATTGAGCGGGCAGGCCTTTCCCTGACACCTGACAAAGATTTTGACATGGTCAATCCACTGAGTGATAGCAGGTTTCCTGAATATTGGGGTGATTACCACGATTTGGTCGGAAGAAAGGGTGTTTCCCCCTATTTGGCCAGAACGATTGTCCGTTCCAATACGACAGTCATATCAGCATTGATGGTTCATCGGGGTGAAGCGGAAAGCATGATTTGTGGGACGGAAGGACAGTATTTGTGGCACCTCAAATACATT